>NZ_JBEZIH010000014.1:0-191686 GCF_040650935.1 Streptomyces sp. NPDC048565 | reverse complement strand
GCGCATGGACGAGGGGCCCTTCGCGAAGGGCCCCTCGTCCATGCGCCGGATGCGGTGTTCAGGAGGCGGCCGGAGCGACCGGGCTGTCACGGTGGATGACACGGGACCGGGTCAGCAGTCGGCCGTCGCGGCGAACCAGTACGTCGTCGACGGTGAAGGTCGGCTGGAAGGCCACCTTCCCCTCCCGGTCGGTCTGGGTGACCAGCGTGTAGTACGAGACACGCAGCGTGTCCTCGTCCGCCGGGTCGGACTCGATGAGCAGATGGCCGAACCAGTGGCGTACGGCGATGTCCTGGTAGCGGGGCAGGTTGGCGCGCATCCCGGCGATCATCTCCACCTGGCCGCTCTGCCGCTGGCCGCCCGCGTGCACGACCTCGCCGTCCTCCGTGAACGTGGCGGCGAAGCCCTCGATGTCGAGGGCGTCGACCCGTCGCATCTGCTGGGCGTAGAAGGTCTGCACCTCGGCATACAGGTCACCGGTGACCTGCGGACGGAGGGTCCCGACGGGCTGAGACATGGCAACTCCCTTCGCGACGGCCGCCCCCATGGCTGCCGCCGTCCCCACCAGGCTGCCGGGCGCGGCTGCAGTGCCACTGGAGACGCGCTCGCTCCCTGCTCCAGGGCGGCGTGTGGCGTCAACCGAGCCGCCGGACCGGTTCCGACGGTGACGAAGTCCGCCGCCTCAGCTCCGCGGCAGCACCGGGAAATCCACCGGCCGTGTCCCGGGCTCACGCGTCCAGCCAGGCCTCCCCGTTGCGCGCGACGTCGTAGACCCGCTCCACCTGGGTGGGGGTGAACACGCCTGTCAGCGGGGCGAGGGCGGACACCTGGCGCTCCCGGCAGACCCGGACACCGGCCGGGGTGGCGACCACCTCCAGCTCGGTGACACCGGTGAACACCAGCACGGTCTGCACGGGCACGTCGAAGGCGCAGTACGCCTCCAGCGCCGCCCTGGCCCGCCGGGCCTCCGGCCGGCCGTCGAGCGCGTACGGCTGCGGGGTGCCGTCGTCGATGCGCAGCGTGTCGTCACCGATCCGTGCCGAGGTACCGGGGCGGTACTCGGTGCTCACCGCGAACACCCCGCCAGGACCGATGAGCAGATGCCCGATCTCCGTGCCGTCCGGCAGGGGCACGGAGTGCAGGACCCGCCAGCCGTGCCGGGTCAGCCGCTTGAGCTCGGCCCCGACGCGCCGCTCCCCCGAGAGGGCGCCGCGCCGCGGGTCCGCGTCCTTGTGCCGCCGCAGCGCCCCGGTGGCCACCCGTACGAGCGCCCCGGTCCCGCCCTCGCCGAGCTGCTCCCGCAGCGCGGCCCCCGGCCGCCGGGACGCGAGGTCGCTCGCGGGGGTCAGCGCGGGCAGCACGGCGGGCCGGCGTCGCCGCCGCTCGGTCTCGGCCGCCGGAGGCCCGGCCGGAGCCGTGGCAGCCGGGGCCTCAGCCTCGACCAGATCCGGACCGATCACCTCCGCTTCTGGTACGGGCGCCCGCTGCGGCGCGGCCACGGTCCCGGGCTCCGGCGCGACCTCCCGTACGGGCTCGGGCTCGGGCTCCGGCGTCGGCTGCCGTAAGGCTGTCTCCCCCGGCCCGGCGCCCCGCTTCCGCATCCCCCGCATGGGCGGGATCCGCGGGACCGGCGGCGGCGCCGGCGGGGCGGGGTGTCCGGCCGGGGCCTCCTCGTCGACGAGGGCCGGCAGGCCGGGGACCTGGCGTGCGAGTGCGTCGGTCACCGCGTCGCGGTAGCGCGGGTGCAGGACCGTGATCGTGCCGCTGCCCCTGTCCGCCCATCCGATCGCGGTGCCGTCCGGCAGATTCACATAGAGCCGGTCGTGCCCGAAGAGCTGCCATGACGTGACCTTGAGATCCTGCATCGTGCCCCCTCTGTTCGCACCCCCGGCCATCCTTGCTCTCCCAGCCTGTACGGCGGTCCGGCTCCCGCACAGGGCGCAGAGCGGGCGCGCGGGATCGCGGGAGCACGGCGTTCCGGAGCAGTCCGGGCCCTCTGTGCCCCGGGCTGCTCCGGCATCCCGGTCAGGCCGGCGGGAGTCCCGGCGCCGGATATGCCTCCATCATGGTCCGCACTTCTTCCCTGACCTTGGAAACGGTCGATTCATCACCTGTACGAGCGGCATCGACCACAAGACCGATCCACTGTGCGACCGTCCCCATCTCGGCGGACCCGATGCCCCTGGAGGTCAGGGCGGGGGTGCCGATACGGATGCCGGACGGGTCGAAGGGCTTACGGGGGTCGTAGGGGACGGTGTTGTGGTTGACGACGATCCCGGCCCGGTCGAGGGCCTTGGCCGCGATCTTCCCGGAGACGCCCTTGCCCGTGAGGTCGGCCAGCAGCAGGTGGTTGTCCGTACCGCCGGAGACGAGGTCGAAGCCGCGTGCCGCCAGCTCCTCGCCCAGCGCGCGGGCGTTGGCGACGACCCGGTGGGCGTACGCGGCGAAGTCCGGCCCCGCTGCCTCCTTCAGCGCCACCGCGATGGCGGCGGTGGTCTGGTTGTGCGGGCCGCCCTGGAGACCGGGGAACACGGCGCGGTCGACGGCCTTGGCGTGCTCGGCCGTGGTCAGCAGCATCGCGCCACGCGGCCCGCGCAGGGTCTTGTGGGTGGTGGTGGACACCACGTCGGCGTGGAGGGCGGGCGAGGGGTGCGCGCCTCCGGCGATCAGCCCCGCGATATGGGCGACATCTGCCACCAGCACGGCTCCCACCTCACGGGCGATCTCGGCGAACCCCTCGAAGTCGATCGTCCGGGGCACGGCGGTACCGCCGCAGAAGATCAGCTTGGGCCGCTCGGCCCGCGCCAGGTCACGCACCTCGTCGAGGTCGACGCGCCCCGTGTCGCGCCGCACGCCGTAGCGCACGCCCCGGAACCACGTACCGGTGGCCGAGACGCCCCAGCCGTGGGTGAGGTGTCCGCCCATCGGCAGCGCCATCCCGAGGACGCTGTCGCCGGGCTCCAGGAACGCCAGATAGACGGCGAGGTTGGCCGGGGACCCGGAGTAGGGCTGGACATTGGCGTGGTCCATCCGGAACAGCGCCTTGGCCCGCTCGACGGCGAGGGTCTCCACCTGGTCGATGACCTGCTGGCCCTCGTAGTAGCGCTTGCCGGGGTAGCCCTCGGAGTACTTGTTCTGCAGGACGGTGCCCGAGGCCTCCAGCACGGCGGCGGACACGTAGTTCTCACTGGGGATCAGGCGCAGGGTGTCCGCCTGGAGCCGCTCCTCGGCGTCCACCAGGGCGGCGAGCTCCGGATCGGCGGCTGCGAGGGCGGGGCGGTTCGCAGCGGTACGGGTCGGGGCGGGACGGCCTGCATCGGTCGGCTGTACGGCCACGGGGTTCCTCCCGGGTCGGTCGCACGCGGGCGACATGGACCCGGAATGCCCAGGCGGACGGCTCTCCGGCGATGACGCCCCGGGCGCGCCCGGGGAGTGCCGCTCCCTCGTGGTCGTTTCCACGGAGCACCCCGTGCGGGGTACGCGCCAGTCGCGGCAGTGGGCACTTTACTGCGGGGCGGCCGGTTGCGACACCGCGCACGCCCGGGGCGCGCGCACGCATCAGGCCGAGGTGCGCTTTCGTGTGCCTCCGGACGTCTTCTTCGCCGCGGAGCTCTTGGCCGGGGACTTCTTCGCCGCGGACTTCCTGGTTTCGGACTTCTTGGATTCGGACTTCTCGGGCGCGGTCCTCCTGGCTGCCGTCTTCGCGGGAGCCGATTTCGCGGCCTTCTCGGCAGGGGCCTTCTTCGCGGCGGTCTTCTTCGCCGCTGTCTTCTTCTGTGCGGCCTTGTCCGGTGCCGCCTTCTTCGCTGCCGCTCCGGTCTTCTTCTTCCCGATGGGGTGGACGTCGGCGACCTCTCCCCCGCGCCCGCCGTCCGCCCTCTCCTCCCCGTGGGACTCCTTCGCCGCCCGCACACTGCTCTCCAGCGCCGCCATCAGGTCGATCACCTTGCCCTCGGGCTCCCCGGCCTCCTCCTCCGCCACCGGTTCGCCGGCCGCCTTCGCCGCGACCAGTTCCTCGACCGCCTCGCGGTAGTCGTCGTGGAGCGTGTCCATGTCGGCGTCGCCGAGTGTGTTCATCAGCGCGTCCGCGAGGTCCAGCTCCGCGTCGCGGACCTTGACCCCGGCTTCGGGGGCGACGCCCTCGGGTGCCCGGATCTCGTCCGGCCACAGCAGGCCGTGCATCGCGATCACGTCGTCGGCCACCCGCAGCATGCCGAGCCGCTCCCGCCCGCGCAGCGCGTACTTCGCGACCGCGACCTTGCCGCTGCGCCTGAGTGCCTCGCGCAGCAGGGCGTACGGCTTGGCGGCCGGGACGCCGTTGGCCGAGAGGTAGTACGCCGAGTCCAGCTGGAGGGGGTCGATCGCCGAGGCCGGCACGAATCCCTCGATCTCGATCGTCTTGGCGGTGGGGAGCGGCAGCGAGGCCAGGTCCTCGTCGGTCACGGGGATCACCGTGCCGTCGGCGTCCTCGTACGCCTTGACGGTCTCGGACGCGGGCACCTCCTCCTCGTCCAGCTCGCAGACCTTGCGATAGCGGATCCGGCCCCCGTCCTCGGTGTGGATCTGCCGGAAGGAGATCGTGTGGTTCTCGGTGGCGTTCATGAGCTTGACCGGAATGCTGACCAGTCCGAACGAGATCGAGCCGTTCCAGATGGACCTCACCGTTCACCCCTTACGCCCGCCACAGCCGCAATGATGCGATTTCGTGTGATTCTTATCGTATGACGCCGATCACAGAGGTGGAGGGGCGGCGCCTGGCGCTCAGCAATCTCGACAAGGTGCTGTATCCGGCCACCGGTACGACCAAGGGCGAGGTGCTGCACTACTACGCGGCCACGGCGGCGGGCGTGATGCTGCCGCATCTGCGCGACCGCCCACTGTCCTTCCTGCGGTACCCGGACGGCCCGGAGGGGCTGCGCTTCTTCACCAAGAATCCGCCGCCCGGTACACCCGACTGGGTGCGCACGGCCCCGGTCCCCCGCAGCGACGATCCCGACGCCCGGCAGGTGCTCGCCCAGGACCTGCCGTCGCTGATGTGGGCGGCGAATCTGGTGGTGGAGTTCCACACCCACCAGTGGCGGCAGGACTCCCCGGCCGTGGCCGACCGGATGGTGTTCGACCTGGACCCGGGGCTGCCTGCGAGCGTCGTGGACTGCTGTGCGGTCGCCCTGTGGCTGCGGGAGCGGCTGGCGGCCGACGGGCTGCCCTCGTACGGCAAGACCTCCGGCTCCAAGGGGCTGCATCTCCTTGTACCCCTGGAGCCCGCCCCCTCCGACGAGGTGACGGCCTACGCGAAGGGTCTGGCGGTCCAGGCCCAGGAGGCGCTGCCCGAGCTGGCCGTCCACCGGATGACGCGGTCGCTGCGCCCCGGGAAGGTGTTCGTGGATTTCAGCCAGAACGCCGCCGCGAAGACCACCGCGGCCCCGTACACCCTGCGGGCGAAGGACAGTCCGACCGTCTCCGCACCCGTCACCTGGGACGAGATCGAGGCGTGCGGGACACCGGGCGATCTTCGCTTCCTCGCCGGCGACATGGCCGCGCGGCTCCAGCGGCACGGAGATCTGCTCGCCCCGCTGACCGACCCCGGGCAGGCGCGCCCCCTGCCCCGGGACTGAGCGGAGCGGAGAATACAGGGCTCGCACAGCCCCTTCACAGCCATCGCGTCCACGGCGAGGAAAGGCCGCAAGTGGCGGGTGGATTGTCGTGGCCGTGGTGCACACTCTGCGCAGACACTGCTTCGCGGGCACGGTTGCGGCCGCGCGGAGACAAGCCCGACCCACCCTCATGCGCCGGTCGGGCCGATACACGGGGAGGGTGTGGCGTGTTCACGGGGATCGACGAGGTCGACTGGGCCTCGATGGAGCATGCCTACGGCCCGGCCGGCGATGTGCCGGGGCTTCTGTACGGACTCGCGTCCGCCGACCCGGCGGAGCGGGAGAGCGCGCTCGACGGGATGTACGGCGCGGTGCACCACCAGGGCGATGTGTACGCGTGCACGCTCGCCTGCATACCGTTCCTCTTCGAGCTGGCCGTGGATCCGGGGATACACGACCGGGGCGGCATCGTCGAGCTGCTCACCAGCATCGGCGGCATCGATCTGGACGAGGACGACGAGAGCGAGCTGGACGAGGACGAGATCGAGGACGTGGCGAACTACGCGATGGCCGCGGCCGCCGTGTCCGCCGGGTCCGCGGTGTTCTTCGAGCTGGTCGCCGACGAGGATCCGGGCGTACGGCTCGCCGCACCGCTGGCCCTGGCCAGCCTGCACGGCAGGCCCGGCAGGGTGCTCACGCTGCTGCGGGAGCGGCTGCCGGTGGAGGCCGACGACGAGGTGCGGCTCGCGCTGGTCGAGGCCGCGGGCCGGGTCGCCCTGCGCCACCGGCCGCTGGCGGACCGGGCGGCCGACTGGCTGAGCAGGCTCGCCGCTGAGGCGTATCCACCCGGCCTGCGGCTCGCCGCCCTCGCGCAGCTGGCCCGATGCGCCCCCGACGCGCTGCCCGGTGATGTCGTACGGGTGGTGTCGGGCCTGCTGCGGGAGCTGCGCTCCCGGACCGGCAGGCCGGAGCCGCCCGCCGCGAAGGCGCCGGGGAGCGACGATGCCGGGGCCGGCCGGGCCGCATCGCCGATGGCGGTGGGCCGGCTGCGGGAGCTGGCGGCCGAGGAGTCCGCGGGCCGCGGTACCCCGTGGGCCGCCGACCTGCTGCGGACGCTGCACGCCGGCCTGGACGACCGGGTGGAGGACCGTACGGCGCTGCTGGCCGACCAGCTGTGCAGCCCCGACCCCTGGCAGCGCGTCGACGCCGTGCGGCTGAGCGGGGGCCTGATGCGGTCCTGGCGCGGTTCCTACGAGGGCCTGGTGCGGCTGGTCGGCGCGCAGCTCACGGATCCTGAGCCTCGGCTCGCCGAGGCCGCGTCGCAGGTGCTGGAGGAGCTGTTCGACCTGGCGGCTCCGGCGGCCGACGCGCTGGCCGGGCGGGTGGCGGCGGACCCCGGATCGTGGGTCAGGGAGTGGCCGAGCGGGCCACCTGGCCTGGGCTCGGCGGTGAAGGCGCTGACCAGGCTGGGCGACCCCAGGGCGCTGCCCGCGCTGGCGGCGGCCCTGGAGCGCCCGGAGGTGCCGCACGACGTGGGGTTCGCGATCCGCTGCCTCGGTGACGCGGCGGCCCCGCTCGCGGGGACGCTGCGGCGCAGGCTCGGCGAGGTCGGCCTGGACGAGGGCGCGTTCGACCGGGCGAGCCCGCTCCTCGCCGGGCTGACGGCGCTGCGCGCGGGCGAGGCCGCTCCCGAGGTGCTGCGGGTGCTGCGGGGGGCACCCGAGTACCGGGGCGAGTGGCTGCGTACGGCGGCCCTGCGGGCGCTGGCGTCGTTCGGGCCGGCCGCCCACTGCGCCGTTCCTGAGCTGCGGCGGCTGATCCTGCGGCCGGGGACCGCGGAGGCCACGGAGGCGGCCCAGGCCCTGTGGGCTGTCACGGGCGACGTGGCCACGGTGCTGCCGGTGCTTGCCGAGGGGATGAGGGCCGAGCAGGTGAACGACTGCCGGACGGCGGTGAGCGCGCTGGGCGGTCTTGGGAGCCGGGCCGCCGCGGTGACGCCGAGGCTGCGGGCCCTGCTGGCGCACGACGAGCTCTGGCTCCGCGTCGACGCCGCGATCGCCCTCTGGGAGATCTCGGGGCGGACCGGCGAGGCCGTGCCCGTGCTGCTGACCGCATGGGAGAAGAACCGTCACGTCAGAGTCCGGGTCGCGGAATGTCTGGCGCGGATGGGTCCGGCTGGTGCAGGGTCGGACACGGCACAGGTACTGCGTGCCGAACTCCTCTCCGTACGCCGCCACAACGCGGTGGAAGGCGCGTACGGCGGTCACGACACTCATGCGGACGAGAAGCTGCTGGCACTCTGCCGGCGGGCGCTTCCGGGAGACACGGGAAAAGGAACCACAGCATGATCATTTTTGGTACGCGGGGCTACCTCTACCAACTGGCGGTGCTGACCATGGTGTGCGGCTGGTGCGGCAATCCGGCCGCACACACCCTGCGCAAGCGGGTCACCAAGTTCACCCTGTTCTTCGTGCCGCTGTTCCCGTTCTCCACGAAGTACGCGACGCAGTGCACCTTCTGCGGCGGGGAACGGCAGATACCGAAGGAGCACGCCGACCAGCTGCTCGCGCAGGCCCAGGGAGGGCAGGACGGCAACCCGTACGGCGCGGCGCAGCAGCGGCAGCACGGTTGAGGGCGTTTGCGCAGCCCCGGGCGGACGGTGCCACGAAGCTGACATAAGGGAAATAACACCCGCCTCTTGCTACGTTGCGGGGCATGACCGCAACGACGGCGGAGGCACGCCCGCCCGAGCTACGCCTGCCCAAGCGGCGCGGGGTCGAGCTCTCGCTCCTCATCGGGGCCGTGCTCATCTCCGTCTACGGCTACGCCGCCGTCGGCCTCGCCAGGAACAACGCCGTACCTCCCGACGTCGCGGGTTACGGCGCCGGTCTCGGGCTCCTCGCCCTGCTCGCGCATCTCGCGGTCCGCTTCCGCGCACCGTTCGCCGATCCACTGCTGCTGCCCATCGCCGTCCTGCTCAACGGTCTTGGCCTGGTGCTCATCTACCGGCTCGATCTGGAGACCCCGAACGATCAGGCGGCAACCACACAGCTGATCTGGTCCACGCTCGGGGTCGCCTTCTTCATCGCGGTGGTGGTCTTCCTGCGCGACCACCGGGTACTCCAGCGCTACGCCTACCTGTCGGTCGCCGCAGCCCTCGTCCTGATGATCGTGCCGATCTTCTTCCCCGCGGTGAACGGGGCCAAGATCTGGATCAGGATCGGCGGATTCTCCTTCCAGCCCGGGGAGTTCGCCAAGATCCTGCTCGCCGTGTTCTTCGCCGCCTACCTCGCGGCGAACCGCAACGCGCTCGCGTACACCGGGCGCAGGATCTGGAAGCTCCAGTTCCCCACCGGCCGGGTGCTGGGCCCCATCGTCGCGATCTGGCTGCTCAGCGTCTGCGTCCTCGTCCTCGAACGGGACCTGGGCACCTCGCTGCTGTTCTTCGGCCTCTTCGTGATCCTGCTCTACGTCGCCACCGGCAGGACGGGGTGGATCGCCGTCGGTCTGCTCCTCGCCGCGGCGGGCGCCTTCGTGGTCGGCTCGTTCGAACCCCATGTGCACAGCAGGGTGGAGGACTGGCTCGATCCGTACGCCACGATCAACGCGGGCCAGGGGCCGAGCCAGCTCGCCCAGTCCCTCTTCGCGTTCGCGACGGGCGGCATGCTCGGCACCGGCCTCGGGCTCGGCCACTCGATCCTCATCGGCTTCGCCGCCAAGTCCGACTTCATCCTGGCCACCGCGGGCGAGGAGCTCGGTCTGGCCGGACTCACCGCGGTCTTCCTGCTGTACGCGCTGCTGGTGGCCCGGGGCTTCCGTGCGGGTCTGGCCCTGCGCGACCCCTTCGGGCGGCTCCTGTCGGTCGGCCTCGCCTCGATCCTGGCGCTCCAGGTGTTCGTGATCGCGGGTGGGGTGATGGGGCTGATCCCGCTGACGGGGATGGCGATGCCCTTCCTCGCCCAGGGCGGATCGTCCGTGGTCACCAACTGGATCATCGTGGCGCTGCTCATCAGGGTCAGCGACGTGGCCCGCACCCCTGACCCCGATACGGGCACCGCACCGGCCGAGGAGCGACCGTGACCCGCCAGATCCGGCACGCGGCGGGATTCTGCCTGCTCCTGCTCCTCGCCCTGCTGGCGAACGCCGCCCGGGTCCAGCTCTTCGAGGCCCATGAGCTCACGACCAACTCCGCCAACCGCCGCACCACCATCGACCGTTACGACCAGCCCCGGGGCAACATCCTGGTCGGCGACGAGCCCGTCACCGGTTCGAAGGACACGGGGCAGCAGCTCGCGTACGAGCGCACCTACCGCCACGGTCCGCTGTACGCACCGGTGACGGGCTACGCCTCGCAGACGTACGGCACCTCGCTGCTGGAGAACGCCGAGGACGCCGTCCTGACCGGCACCGCACCGATCCTGGCCCCGCTCCCGCTGTGGGGGGACATCACACGCAGCCGGCAGCCGGGCGGCGATGTCGTCACCACCATCAAGGACTCGATGCAGCGCGCGGCGTACGAGGGCCTGGACGGCCGGCGCGGCGCGGTCGCCGCCCTCGACCCCTCATCGGGGCGGATCCTGGCGCTGGTCTCCTCCCCCTCGTACGACCCCGAGCTCCTCTCCGGCACCGGCTCCGCCGTCACCGACGCATGGGGGCGGCTCAACCGCGCGCAGAGCCGGCCGATGCTCAACCGGGCGATCCGGCAGACGTATCCCCCCGGTTCGGCCTTCAAGATCGTGACGGCGGCGGCCGCGCTGGACTCGGGGGTGGTCACCGATCCGGACGAGGAGACGGACACCCCGTCCCCGTACGTGCTGCCCGGCACCTCGACCACCCTGCCCGACGAGTCACGCGGCTGTGCGAAGGCGTCCCTGGCGGACGCGATCCGGGTCTCCTGCAACACGGTGATGGCCCATCTCGGTGTCGAGGTGGGGCTCGACGGGATGCTGGATGCGGTGGGCAGATTCGGTTTCAACGACGACGGCCTCACGATCCCCTCAGGGGTGGCCCGCAGCAATTTCGACTCGGACATGAGCGACGACCAGCTGGCCCAGTCCTCGATCGGCCAGTTCGACACGACTGCGACCCCGCTCCAGATGGCGATGGTGGCCTCGGCGGTGGCGAACGGGGGCGAGCTGAAGCGCCCACATCTGGTGGACCGGGTGACCACCGACGACGGGGACACGGTGCGGAAGCAGGACTCGGACTCGTACCGCCAGGCCATGGACCCGGCGACGGCCCGGCAGCTCCAGCGGATGATGACCGACGTCGTGGAGGACGGCACCGGCACGAACGCTGCCATCGACGGCGTGAGGGTCGGCGGCAAGACGGGCACAGCGCAGCACGGGGTCGACAACTCCGGTACGCCGTACGCCTGGTTCATCGCCTGGGCGCAGTCACCGGACTCCGGACGCCCGGCGGTCGCCGTCGCGGTGGTCGTGGAGGACGCGGCAGCCGACCGGGCCGACGTCAGCGGCGGCGGCAACGCGGCCCCGATCGCGCGGGCGGTGATGGAGGCGGCGCTGGAGGACAGCGACTGACCCCATGGCCCGGCGGGGAGTTCACGTCTGCCGGCCCGCCGCCCGTGCACAGATACGCACACCGGATATGAGTACGCGTGCTCACGCTCCTCCCCTCCGGCCACGGCAGGCTAGGACCTGTCAGCCACTCACCAGAGGGAGCCCCACCATGCGCACGACCAACCGACTCCGCACCACACTCGGGCTCGCCCTCGCCGGCGTCACGGTCACCCTGTTCACCTCCGCCTGCTCGATGCAGGACGCTGTGTGCGGGGGCGACGAATACCCGGTTCTGCGGGTCGGCAGCGCCGGCAGCGCTTGTGCGTCCGACGACGAGGAGCCGCCCAAGGGCTACGCCCGCTACCCGGAGGGCAAGGTTCCTGAGCACGTGGACGACAAGTGGGACAAGTACTGGCAGACCCGGAGCATCGACGAGAACGGCAAGACCATCGACCTCCCCGAAGAGAACGACTAGCCGGGCCCTCGGATCAGCGCCGCCCCCGCCGCTTCCACCACGGGCGCAGTCCCGTCAGGTCCAGGATCACCGGGGAGACGAGAAGGAGCACCCCGAGGGGGAAGAAGAGCAGGGTCCCCACCCGGTCGCCCTCGAAGTTGCTGCTGCAGGCCGCGCCGACCCCGCCGAGCATGATGAGGCCTCCCATCCCCTGGATGCGCCTGAGGAGCGGGGTTTCGGCCATCATCGACACCTGTCGCTCCTTCCGGGCCGCGGCGGGTGCGGGGGTGGGGGTGGGGGTGGGCTCCGGAGCTTCGCAGGGACGCCGGTAGGTGCGGTAGTCGTCACCGGTGAAGATGCGGACCTCGTCGCAGCTCGCCTGGACGCGCCAGGTGTGTCCGGGAAGGTGCACGGAAGTGCGGTACGACTCGCGGACGGGCAGATCCCGCAACTGCCGGGCAGCCTCACCCGCCCGGTCGTCCAGGTGGGTCTGGAGCCCGGCCCGCGCCTCCTCGGGGGTCGGGTAGGTGCGTGCGCTGAACTGCACGGTGGCGCCGTGGATATGCACCCAGCCCCAGTGGTCGGTCATGGTCACACCTGGCCCCGCTCGCCCTCGTCGTGCGCATTCCTCGCCGCTACGTGTCGGGCATGAAATCAGAACGGCCCCGCCGTCGGAAGGCGAAGCCCCGTCGAAGTGAGCCGGGTCTCATGACCCGCCGCCCTCCGCTATCGCGTCCGCGACCTCCGCGACCCGCTCCCGCTCCTCCACCGCGAAGCGGTCACGGTCCAGCTGTTCGGCAATCTCCTCGTCCTGGGCCATCAGCAGGTCCAGATTCGAGTCGCCCAGCTCGAACACGCCCATGTCGACGTAGGCCTTCTGGAGCCGTTCGCCCCAGAGGCCGATGTCCTTGACGCAGGGGACGATCCGGCTGAAGAGCAGCTTGCGGAAGAGCTGGAGGTACTCCGAGTGTTCGGAGAGCTCCTTGGCCTCCTGCTTGCCGATGCCGAAGTTCTCCAGGACCTCGACGCCGCTGAGCCGGTCGCGCATCAGGTGGCAGCCCTCGATGACGAACTCCTCGCGCTCGCGCAGTTCGGCGTCGCTCAGCTGCTTGTAGTAGTCGCGCAGCGCCATCCGCCCGAAGGCCACGTGCCGGGCCTCGTCCTGCATGACGTAGGCGAGGATCTGTTTGGGCAGCGGCCTGGTCGTGGTGTCACGGATCATGCCGAACGCGGCGAGCGCCAGCCCCTCGATGAGGACCTGCATCCCGAGATAGGGCATGTCCCAGCGGGAGTCGCGCAGGGTGTCGCCCAGCAGCCCCTGGAGGCTGTCGTTGACCGGGTAGAGCATCCCGATCTTCTCGTGCAGGAAGCGCCCGTAGATCTCAGCGTGCCGCGCCTCGTCCATGGTCTGGGTCGCGGAGTAGAACTTCGCGTCCAGGTCGGGGACCGACTCCACGATCCGGGCGGCGCAGACCATGGCGCCCTGCTCACCGTGGAGGAACTGGCTGAACTGCCAGGAGGTGTAGTGCTTGCGCAGTTCGCCCCGGTCCCGCTCGGTCATCTTCGCCCAGTGCGGGGTGCCGTGGAGGGTCAGCGCCTCGTCGGGGGTGCCGAGCGGGTCCGCGGGATCGACCTCCAGGCTCCAGTCGATGCGCTTGTTGCCGTCCCACTGCTTGTCCTTGCCCTTCTGGTAGAGGGCGAGGAGGCGTTCGCGGCCGTCGTCGTAGTCCCAGCTGAAGCGGGCCGCCCCCGTGGCAGGCACCTGCCATGTCGGCGCGGACGGCGGGGTGGTGTAGAGGTCGTGTGTCGACACGGAGGGCTCCTTCGCCTGGCGAGGATGGTGCATTCCGTGGTGCTGACGTCAGTTGGCAGGTTCACACGTTGGTAGACGCGCGGTCAACAAGTCGCGCACGGGGGATTGACTGCCTTGCTGACAGGCAGTCTCATAATTCGTGAGCGGAAACTTGACCGCCGGTAACCCTGCCGGTAACCCCTGATCGAGGTGCCTTCAGCCATGACGACCGTGACCGACGAGGACATCCGGGCGCTGCGCGACGCGCTCGGCCCGCTCAAGGACCGCGAACAGGTCGCGGCCCGCCTGCTGGAGGCATCGGCCAAGCACTCCTTCGACCCGGACACCGACCTCGACTGGGACGCGGGCGTCGAGGACGGCAAGTGGTTCTGGCCGCCGGAGCTGGTCTCCCTCTACGACACCCCGCTGTGGCGGACGATGTCCGCCGAGCAGCGGATGGACCTGGCCCGCCACGAGGCGGCGTCGCTGGCCTCGCTCGGGATCTGGTTCGAGATCATCCTGATGCAGCTGCTCGTCCGGCACATCTACGACAAGTCCGTGACCAGCAAGCACGTCCGCTACGCCCTCACCGAGATAGCCGACGAGTGCCGGCACTCCATGATGTTCGCCCGCATGATCGACTGGGGCGGGGCGCCCGCCTATCCGGTCCCCCGGCGCTACCACAACCTGGCGCGGGTGCTGAAGACCATCTCCACCACCCCCGGTTCCTTCGCCGCGACCCTGCTCGGCGAGGAGATCCTGGACTGGATGCAGCGGCTCACCTTCCCCGACGAGCGCGTCCAGTCGCTCGTGCGCGGGGTGACCCGCATCCATGTCGTCGAGGAGGCGCGGCATGTGCGCTACGCACGCGAGGAGCTGCGCCGCCAGATGGTGACCGCGCCGCCCTGGGAGCGCAGGCTGACCCGGCTCAACTGCGGGGAGGCGGCCCGCGTCTTCTCCGTCTGCTTCGTGAATCCGCAGGTGTACGCGAACGTGGGCCTGGACCGCCACGAGGCCGTCGCCCAGGTGAAGGCGAGCGGACACCGGGCGGAGGTCATGCAGACGGGAGCGAAGAGGCTCACGGATTTCTTCGACGACATCGGCGTGCTCAACGGCGTGGGCCGCAGGCTCTGGAAGAGCTCGGGCCTGCTGGCCTGAGGCCGCTGCGAAGGGCAGCGCTTAGGCTTCGGAGTATGACCTCATCCGCGCCCGCAGCACCGCCGGCCCGCGCCTACCGCCGGCTCGGTGTCGAGGAGCGCCGTACCCAACTGCTGGGCGCGGCGCTCACCCTCTTCGCACACCGGGCACCGGACGACGTGTCGATCGACGAGGTGGCGGTCGCTGCCGGCGTCTCCCGCCCGCTGGTCTACCGCTACTTCCCGGGCGGCAGGCAGCAGTTGTACGAGGCCGCCCTCGGGTCGGCCGCCGAGCAGCTGACGCTCTGCTTCGCGGAACCCTCCGTCGGCCCGCCCACCGAGCGCGTCAGCCGGGTCCTCGACCGGTACCTCGGCTTCGTCGACCAGCACGACGCCGGCTTCAGCGCTCTGCTGCGCGGCGGCAGTGTGGCCGAGACCTCACGGACGACCACGATCGTGGACGGCGTACGCCGGGCCGCGGCCGACCAGATCCTGCTCCATCTGGGCCGGAGCGGCCGCCAGGGCCAGCGGGCCGCCGGGCCACGCCTGAGCATGATGGTGCGCACCTGGATCGCGTCCGTGGAGGCGGCGTCCCTGATCTGGCTGGACGAGGAAAAGCAGCCGGCTGCAACGGACCTGCGGGCCTGGCTGGTCGACCATCTGATGGCCCTGCTCGCCGCGACGGCCGCATCGGACGAGGAGACCGAGGCCGTGGTGGCGGACCTGCTGAGCCAGGAGACCGCCGACGGCCCGGCCGGGCGGCTCGCGACGCTGATCATCCCGGTGGCGGGCCGGGCGGCGCACCTGCTGCCGCCGGACTGAGACCGGCGCCCCGCCCCTGGGTCAGACTGGCCTGGTGAAAAGCGAGAACACGCCCTTCCGCGGCGGCCCCCTGGACGGCCGGGTGCTGCCCGTGCTGCTCGGGCCGACCGGTCATCCGCCCAAGTGGTACGAGGTCCCGGTGCCGGACGCCGACGGCGGCCCCGCCACCGTGTACGCCTACCGGCGCGCACCGGCGGGCTATTCGAAACGCCTCGGGCTCCAGCGCGGCTGGGTGTACGAGTACGCCCCCGAAGGCCGTGAGCGCTTCACCCCCAAGTGGCCCTGGACGAAACCCCGCAGCGGGTCCTGAGCGGTGTGCGGGGCTGCGCCCGTAAGATCGGCGGTCAGGTGCCGAGGGCACGGTCACAAGGGGGTGCGCCATGGAGGCGCTGCGTCAGGACGATCCACGCCACTTCGGCCCGTACACCGCGCTGGCGCGCTTCCGCGAGAGCGCGAGCGCCGTGCACTACCTGGCCAGGGGCGAGGACCGTGACGCTCTCACCGTGGTGACGGCCGCCCGGCCCGCCCTCGCCTCCGTGCCCGCCTTCCGGCGCCGCTTCCGGTCCGAGGCCCGCACCGCGGACCGGCTCGCCGGGGGCTGGGTGCAGCCGCCGCTCGACCCGCAGGACGAGGACGGCCTGTGGACCGCCACGGCGTACGTGCCGGCGGTGACGCTCGCCGATGCGATCGGCATCGCCGGTCCGCTGCCCGAGCGTGCCGTACGGATACTGGGCGCCGGCCTGGCCGAGACGCTCTCCCGGGTGCACGCCACCGGGGCCGTGCTCCAGGGCCTCGCGCCGGAGACGGTGCTGCTGGCCGAGGACGGACCCCGGCTGACCGCGTTCGGCCCCCTGGGCGCGGCCGCATCCGCCGAGGCCAGGGAGGGCGGCCAGCTGTCCGTACGGCTCGGCTATCTCACCCCCGAGCAGGTCGAGGGCAAGGAAGTGGGCCCGGCCTCCGACTTGTTCGTCCTGGGCCTGCTGCTGGCGTACGCGGCGACCGGGACCACCCCGCTCGCCGACGGGCCCGTGGAGGAGGCGGCCGAGCGGATCGCCCATGGCTCCGCGGAACTCGGCGCCGTACCCGATGAGTTGCGCACGCTGATCGCGCGCTGTCTGGCCAAGGACCCGGACGACCGGCCCGGCGCGGGCTCGGTCGCCGCCGAACTCGCCCTGGAGGGCGCGGCGGGCCTCGCCAAGGGCGGCTGGCTTCCCGAGCCGCTGTCGGCCGCTGTGGTGGACCAGGCGGCCCGGGCGCGGGCACTGGAGCCACCGGAGGGCCCGGTCGAGGCGGAGACATCGGCGGACCCGGTCCAGGACAGCGACGGCAGCGACAGCAACAGCGGTGACATCGGCGAGGACAGCCGCACCACGCGCTTCCTCGCGGCTGGGGCGCGCGCACCACGGTCCGACCGGGCGACCACCCAGCTGGCCCTCGCCCAGGAGGCGACCGGCGCCGCACCGCAACCCCTACCCGCGCCCGTCCCCGCCGCACCCGCACCCGCACCCGCACCCGCACAGCCCTATCCGTACGTCTATCCGGCCACAGCCGCCGCCCCGCAGGCCGCACCCGCCGCGCCCCCCGCGCTCCCCCAGGCACTGCCCGCGGCCCTGCCTGCCGGGGCCCCGGCAGGCGCACCGGCCGCCGCGCCGCGTACCGCCTCCGTCCCGGTCACCAGCCGGCGCGCGCTGTTCACGGCCGTCGGTGCCGGGGCGGCAGGCCTCGTGCTGGGCGGCGGCGCCGTCTCTGTCATACGGTCCGACGATTCCGACGCGGCCGCCGACGACAAGCCGGCCGCCGAACCCGGCACCACCGTCCCCGGCCGGGCGCCAGCCCCCCGGTGGATCTACACCCACCCGGCCGCCGCGCCCGCCCCGCTCACCGCGGGCGTCTGGCAGGACAAGCTGCTCGTGCTGACGGACACCGCAGGGGCGACCGGCGTCGACCTGCGGACAGGACGGCGGATCTGGGAACGCGCTGACGCCGCCGGGGCCCAGACGGTCCTGACAGCCGGAGCCGGCCTCTGCTTCCTGGCCAGCCCGACCGAATTCCTCTGGCTGTCGCCGAAGGACGGGAAGATCGAGCACCGGGTGCGCTTCGTGGACCAGTTCGACGA
Source organism: Streptomyces sp. NPDC048565 (assembly GCF_040650935.1). Lineage (NCBI taxonomy): Bacteria > Bacillati > Actinomycetota > Actinomycetes > Kitasatosporales > Streptomycetaceae > Streptomyces > Streptomyces sp. NPDC048565. The sequence continues at coordinate 174,253 of NZ_JBEZIH010000014.1, read as the reverse complement.
TGTACCGAACATGAAGGTGGCCCCGATCACCGGACAGTCGGGGAACGTCCTCTGGTTCACCGGCTCCCACACCGTCACCGTGAAGGCGCCGAAGCCGAAGAAGGGCAAGAAGCAGGGGAAGGACACGCAGACGGTCAAGGCGTACTTCTTCGCGTACGACGTCGTGCTGCGCAAGGAGCTCTGGCGCGTCTCCGTACCCGAGGGACGGAGCCCCGGCACCCCGGCCTACCAGCTGACCGCCGTCATGGACGAGGGCGTCGTCGTGCGCCAGGACGCCGACACCCTCACTCCCGCCGACACCAAGGCCGCCAAGGGCAAGGCGACCTTCCGCTGCTTCGACCGCACGACGGGCAAGCTGCTGTGGGAGCGGAAGTTCGGCGCGGTCGCACCGCAGGGCGCGGCGGCCGGCGACGCGGAGGGTCAGTTGTACGGCGCGGTGGGCGACGACCTCCAGGCCTTCGAGACGGCCTCCGGCAAGCCGGTCTGGACGCTGAACGGCACCGAGTCCTCCGTCTTCGGCACCCCCCTCCCGGCCGGGGCCCGGCTCCACACCACCAACCGCAACCAGGAGGTCGGCGCGGTCGAGCGGGCGTCGGGGAAGCCGCTCTGGCGGCGCTCCACCGAGGTACCGCCCGGCGGCGGCGCTCCCGCGCTCACGCTGAGCTCGGGCGGGAAGACGCTGCTCGCGGCGGACGCCTCTCAGGTGACCGCGTTCGCCGCGGCGGACGGGCGCCGGCTGTGGAAGTTCCAGGACATCGGCGCCCAGGACCCGAAGGGTGCCACGGTCAACGCGCCCTACCGGGTGCTGGCAACCGTGAAGACGGCCGTCGTCCAGCGGGAGCGGGCCTTCTACGCCTTCCCCGCCGAGTGACGTCCAGGCGTCCACCGTTCGGGGCAACCGCCGGACGGCACGCCGGGCGGTCCTTGCATCACCCGACACCGAGTGACCGGATGGACGAGATCCGAGCACTTGTGGGGTAGTCCGATTAATCGGCCCGCCCCTGTCACCGGAGGTGATGTCGTGTCACGCAGGTTCGCGCGCACCCTCTGCACCGCGGCCCTCGCCGCGGTCGTCGCCGCCTCCCCCGCCGTCGCCGTGCCGTCAGGGCCCGAGCCGGCGCCCGCCCCGGCGGCCGGGGCGCCACAGAGCGTCGCCGGACTCCTCAAGCAGCTCCAGACGCTCTACCGGAAGGCCGAGGAGTCCGGCGAGCTGTACAAGGGCACCGAGGAAGAGCTGAAGAAGCGGACCGCCGAGGCCAAGAAGGTGCGCGCCGAACTGGCCAAGGCCAGGGCCGCGCTGGACACCGGCCGCCGGGACGCGGGACAGCTGGCCCGTGACCAGTACCAGGGGCGCACCGACTTCTCCGCGTACATGCAGCTGCTGCTGGCCGAGGATCCGGCCCGCGCCCTGGAGCAGAGCCATGTCATCGAGCACGCGCAGGCCGGCAGATCGGCCACGGTGGACCGGCTGACCGGCGCGGAGAAGCGAGCCGAGGCCCTGGAGGCCAGGTCCCGGGAGGCACAGGAGCGCCAACGGGTGCTGACCGACCGGCAGAAGAAGCAGCGCGACTCCGTGCAGTCCCAGCTGAAGGGCATCGAGGCGATGCTGGCCTCGCTGTCGGCCGAACAGCTCGCCGCGCTGTCGGAGCTGGAGGAGAAGAACATCGGAGCGGCCCAGGGCGCGCTGACCGCATCCGGGGCGCTCAGCTCCGTACGCCCGCCGACCGAGCAGGGCGGTGAGGCCGTCAGCTATGCCATCGAGCAGATCGGCAAACCGTATGTGTGGGGCGCCGAGGGCCCCGAGTCGTACGACTGCTCCGGGCTCACCTCGGAGGCCTGGTCGGCCGCCGGCCGGGACATCCCGCGTACCTCGCAGGAACAGTGGCGGCAGCTGCCGAAGGTGCCGGTCGGCTCACTGCGCCCCGGTGACCTGGTGGTCTACTTCCCCAAGGCCACCCATGTGGCGCTCTACATCGGCAACGGTCTCGTGGTGCAGGCGCCCAGGCCCGGCGCCACCGTGAAGGTCTCGCCGCTGGCCTCGAACCCGCTGCTGGGGGCCGTACGCCCGGACCCGGACGGCGAGCCGCTCAGCGCGTACACCCTGCCGGAACTGCCCGAGGGCGCCACCTCGGGGGCCGACACCGGCTTCGACGCCCAGGACGACTGACACCGGGCGCCTGGCACCGTGTGCCTGAGAGCCGGACACCGGGCGCCTGGCGCCGAGCACCTGAGAGCCGGACCGCCGCACCCTCGTGACGGGCGTGACGGCACGGTCTCCGTGCGCGTGTCAGCCCTGAGCGCCCGAGAGCTCGGCGAGGTACGCGTTCGTCTTCTCCGGCTCGTAGAAGAAGTTCTCGAAGTCCGCCGGGTCGTTGAACCCGTTGGCGAACCGGTCGGCGGCCGGCTGGAGCTGACCGGCCGCGCCGATCAGGTTCAGCACGTGCTCGGGCGGCGGGGCGAGCATGGCGTTCGTCCACTTCACCACGTGCTGGGTGTTCTCCCAGTGCCGCGCGAACGTGGCCTCCATCCACTCCTCGTCGAACGGCCGGTCGCCGTGCTCCAGGATCGAGTGCAGGTAGGAGTGCGCGCACTTGGACGCGGTGTTGGAACCCTGCCCGGTGACCGGGTCGTTGGCGACGACCACGTCTCCCACCCCCAGGACCAGACCGCCGCCGGGCAGCCGGCCGACGGGCTTGCGTACGGTCGGGGCGTAACGGCCCGCCAGCGTGGCGTTGGCGTCGGTCAGCTCGACCTTGGTGGCGCGTGCGTACTCCCACGGGACGTACTTCTCCATGAGCTCCAGCGTCTTGGCCAGGTGCTCCGACGGATCCTTGATGCCCTGGAAGGCGTCGAACGGGCCGCCGGGGATGCCCTCCAGGAACAGGATGTCCGCACGGCCCGACATCGTCAGGGTCGGCATGACGAAGAGCTCGCCGACCCCCGGGATCAGATTGCACCGCACCGCGTCGAACTCCGGGTGCTCGGGGCGCGGGCCGAGACCGTGGACATAGGCGACCGCCAGCGCGCGCTGCGGGGCGTCGTACGGCGAACGGGCCGCGTCCCGGTCGAACATGGAGACGAGCTCGCCCTTGCCGGCGGAGACCATCACCAGGTCGTACGTGCGCGAGAAGTAGTCAAGGTCCGAGACGGCGGCACCATGGATGACGAGCTGCCCGCCGCGCTGCGCGAACGTCTCCATCCAGCCGGCCATCTTCACGCGCTGGTCGACGGACTGGGCGATGCCGTCCAGCTTGCCGACCCAGTTGATGATCCGCGAGGAGTCAGGGCCTGCGACGGAGGCACCGAGACCCTCGATCCGCGGGGCCTGCGACTCCCAGAAGTTGAGCTGGAGGTCGCGCTCGTGCTGGAGGGCCGTGTGGAACATGCACTGCGTCGACATGACCCGGCCCGACCGGACCTCGTCCGCGGTGCGGTTGGACATCAGGGTGACTTCGTACCCTTGGGACTGGAGTCCGAGGGCGAGTTGGAGTCCGGACTGGCCGGCCCCGACTATGAGTATCTTCCGCATCGCGGTTCTCCGTTGCGACTGTCGTTATTCGGGGGCGACGTCGAGGGCGTGGCGCACCAGGGCAAGCAGCGACTCCACGACGGTGATCCTCCTACGCGCATCCATGACCACAACAGGCACGTGCGGAGGTATCGTCAGGGCCTCCCTGACATCACCCTCCTCGTAGCCCATGGTTCCCTCGAAGTGGTTGACGGCGACGACGTAGGGAAGGCCGCAGCTCTCGAAGTAGTCGAGGGCGGCGAAGCAGTCGGCGAGGCGGCGGGTGTCCGCCAGGACGATCGCGCCGATCGCACCGCGCACCAGGTCGTCCCACATGAACCAGAAGCGCTGCTGCCCTGGCGTCCCGAAGACGTACAGGACGAGGTCGTCGCCCAGGGTGAGCCGGCCGAAGTCCATCGCGACGGTCGTGGTGACCTTGTCGGGCGTGGCGGTGAGGTCGTCGGTCTCCTCACTGGCCCGCGTCATCAGGGCTTCGGTCTGCAGCGGGTCTATCTCGGAGACCGAGCTGACGAAGGTCGTCTTGCCCACGCCGAATCCGCCCGCGACCACGATCTTGGTCGCGATCGGCGCGCGGGTGTGGTCGAGCTGCCAGTTCTGCACCGTCTCTTCGGGCCCGTCCTGCGGCTCCCGCTGACGCGGAGTGAAGAGCGGCGCCTCAGAGACGGCGGAGTCCATTGAGCACCCTTTCGAGCAGCGCGCGGTCGGGCTGTCCGGTGCCGTGACCGGTCCCGTAGACGCGGATCTTTCCCTGGTCGGCCAAGTCGCTGAGCAGCACCCGGACCACGCCGAGCGGCATCTTCAGCATCGCGGAGATCTCCGCGACCGTACGCATGCGGCGGCAGAGCTCCACGATGGCCTTGAGCTCCGGCATGACACGCGAGGCGAGATTGCCGTTCGTGAGCTCCCGGCGCTCCTCGGGGGCGTCCAGCGCGGCGACGAACGTCTCGACGAGCAGGACGTGGCCGAAGCGGGTACGGCCGCCGGTGAGGGAGTACGGACGGACCCGTGCGGCCTTGCGGTCGGCGCCCCTGACGGGGAGTTTTCGTACGGGTTCAGCAGCTGACGTCACTGGGCGCTCTCCATCGATTTGCGCAGCTCGCTGCGGAGTTCGGGGGTGAGTACGTGTCCGGCACGGCCGACGAAGAGCGCCATGTGGTAGGCGATGACGCTCATGTCGCAGTCGGGGGTGGCGTGCACACCGAGCAGGGAGCCGTCGCTGATCGACATGACGAAGACACTGCCCTCGTCCATCGCGACCATCGTCTGCTTGACGCCGCCGCCGTCCATCAGCTTGGCGGCGCCGATCGTGAGGGACCCGATGCCGGAGACGATGGTGGCGAGGTCGGCGCTGGAGCCCCGGGGGCCGGTCCGCCGTCCCGCTGCCCCGCCTTTCGCGAGACCGGCGTCCGAGGAGAGCAGCATCAGTCCGTCGGACGAGACGACGGTGACCGAGTGGACCCCTGGCACCTCCTCCACGAGATTGCTCAGCAACCAGTGAAGGTTACGGGCCTCGGAACTCAGCCCGAATGTGCTGGGCGCAGTCAACTGCGTGCCTCCTCGACTGTGTCCCCCGTCTCATCGATGCGACCGTCGGTACGGTCATGGTCGGTCTCTTGCCCCGTCTCGGCGATCTCCGCCTCGACATCGCGGCGGCCGTCCTTCGCGCCCTGGTGGAACCCGCCGAGCCTGCGGCGCAGGGCTTCCTTGTCCAGGCTGCCCTTGCGCTCGGTGACCGGGGCGGACGGCGACGCGGCGATCTTCGGGGTGCGCTTGGGCAGCCCCTTGTCCGTGAGGCGCTCGGGCGAGGGCGCCGGGTCGGGCACCTCCTCGCCCAGTCCGGTCAGCGGCTGCCGGGGGCCAGGAAGGGCGTCGGCTGCGGGGGCGGACGCGGGGGCCGGCACGGGGTTCGTGTCGGCGGCGCGCTCATGGCGGTCGGGCCCGATGGCGTACGGGCTCGGCGCGTCCGGCTGCGCGGGCAGCCGTACCTGCATCGTGGTCTCGGCCTCGGACTCCTCGGCCTCGGCGGCAGGCGCCGCGGGCTCGGGCGTGGGTTCCGGGCCGTCCGCCACGGGCTCGGGGTCGGCGACCGGCGCTGCGGGCTCGGGCTCGGCCGCGGGCCCGGGGGCCGCGGCCATGGGCTCGGCGGCGGCCGGCCCGGGCTCGACAGCGGCCGGCTCGTCGACAGCGGCCGGCGTCGCGTGCTCCGGGGCCGTCTCCCGCAGGGTCCGCTCGGCGGCCTCGATCATCGGATCGCCGGCCTGGTCGGCCGAACGGGGCGGCAGCGCGTTGGAGTTGGCCTCGGCGACCGAACCCGGGAGATTGAGCGTGGGCGCGTCCCCCGGCAGCGGCACGGGCGGCGGGGTGACAGCGGGCGGCGCCTTGGGCAGCAGCGCCTGCGGAAGGACGACGACCGCGGTCACCCCGCTCCCCTTCTGCTCGCGCAACTGCACCCGTACGCCGTGGCGGGCGGCCAGCAGCGAGGTCACCTGAAGACCGAGCCCGGCCCCGTCCGCGGCCTGTTCGCCCGCCTCGAAGGACGCCGGGTCGGCCAGCCTGGCATTGAGTTCGCCCATCCGGACCGCCGACATGCCGATGCCCTCGTCCTGCACGGAGAGCATCACCTCCCCGGTCTCCAGCAGCCAGCCCGAGAGCTCGACATGGGAGTCGGGCGGGGAGAAGGAGGTCGCGTTCTCCAGGAGTTCGGCGACCAGGTGGCTCAGGTCGTCGGCGGCGAAGCCCGCGACCTGGGCGTGCGGCGGCAGGGACTGGATCGTGACCCGCTCGTACCGCTCGATCTCGCTGACCGCCGCGCGCAGTACGTCGACGAGCGGGATCGGGCCCGCGTGCCCCTGGTTGTGGTCGGTCCCGGCGAGCACCAGCATGTTCTCGCTGTGACGCCGCATGACGGTGGCCATGTGGTCCAGCTTGAAGAGGGTCGCGAGGCGCTCCGGGTCCTGCTCGCGCTCCTCCATGCCCTCGATGACGGCGAGCTGGCGCTCGACGAGACCCAGCGTGCGCAGCGACAGATTCACGAAGGTGTGGTGGACGGTGTTCCGCAGCCGCTCCAGCTGCCCGGTGAGCTCCTGGACCCCGGTCTGGAGTTCGGCCCGCTCACGCGTGAGGGCCTCCCGGCCCGCGAGCAGTTCACCGTGCTCGGCCTGAAGGCCGCCGACCCGTCCTGTGATGTCCTGCTGCATTCCGTGCAGCTTGCCGTGCAGGGTGTTGATGGACCGTACGACCTGGGCGAACTCGTCGTTGCGCCCGGTGTAGCGGACCGGCTCGGCGGTCTCGGGCTCGGCGGCGATCCGGCCGGCCCCGATCCGCAGCACGGCGAGCGGCTGGGTGAGGGTACGGGCGACGGTGGTGGAGACACCTACGGCGATCAGCAGGCAGCCGCCGAGCAGGGCGAGGCGCAGCTCCAGCGCGGTGACGTCGTCGTCGCGCAGTCCCTCCAGCCGCTTGACCTGCGCGGTGCCCAGCGCGGACTCGACTCCGCGCATGCGGTCGATCCGGGCGGAGAGTGCCGCCTCGGCCTTCTTGGGGTCGGCCGCACGGTCGGAGTCGGAGAGCTCGGGGCGGTCGGTGAACCGGGTGAGGTACTTCTCCGCGCCGGTGACCTCGGGGCCGGTGACCGTGGAGGCGAGCCGGTCCCGGGCGGACGAACCGGCCGCCTGGTCGAACTCGGCGAGCGAGGCGAGCTCACGCACCCGCGCCTGCTGGGCCGCCGCGCTCAGTTCGTCGCGGTTGCGGTCGTCGTCGCTGTCGCCCTCCGCCTGGGTCTCGATCGGCAGGCCGGTGAGCGGGTCGATCTGCTGCTGCTGAGGCTTCGTGCCGGGCACGGCGAGCGCGGCCAGGATCAGCCCCTTGGTGGCGGAGGCCTGCTCCACCGCGCCGCCGAGTGCGAGCGGGGCGCGGGAGGCGTCGGCGGCGCGCGGCGGGGTCTTCTCGGCGAGCTCGTCGGCGATGCCGTGCAGCTTGGCGATCACCTCGGAGTACGCCTGGTACGCCTCCATCGCCGAGCCCTCGCCCGTGAGGGCGGTCCTGCGCAGCGAGGGAAGGGCGGCGAGGTCCCGGCGCAGCGCCTCGGGAGCGGCGCCCTCGATCTCGTCCACCTGCTGGTCGACACGGGCCGCCGGGCCCGTGGTGCCGTCCTCGTCGTCCTTACGGCCGCCCGCGATGTAGGTGGTGACCTCGTCCCGCTCGTCCGCGAGCGCGTGCGCGAGGGTGATCGCCTGCTGGTTCAGCTCGGCGAGCGTGACCAGCCGCTGGGACTCGTTGAGATCGGATGAGGCGCCCAGGGCCGCCGGGGCACCCGCCGCGATGACGGTGATCCCCACGACGGCGACGCCGGCGACGAGCCGGCTGCGTACCCGCACGGTCCGCTTGGAGGCACCCGCTGCCTGAGGCATCGCCTCGGACTCCTCGCGCGTGCTGTCCTTGCTCCGAGGCCGCTTCTTCTGCACCGGTGCTCGCAATCTTGACTCGTCCGCCCTTGAAGCAGAGGTGACGCACGGTCACGTGAATGGGAACCCCGCCCTGGTGCGCCGTACGGCTTCTGACCATTCCAGTGCTTTTGAGAGGGGGCCGTGCATCAACCGCTCCGCCACTCGAAGGAGTGAACATCACTCCGGAGTTGGCGAACAAGTCTCCCCACGGACGCGGCAGGCCATGCACGGGCCACCGGGTGGAACTTCGGGCCAGCCTTTGGCAGTATGCCCGCCCGCATATGCACGGAGCCCCGGATTCCGCCAACGGCGGTCACCTGACCTGCTGGTACGACAGGAGGACCGGTTCACGCGGGGCCGGTGAAGGCGTCGTGCAGACTGATCCGATGCGTATCGAACTCGCCACCGAGCCCGGCAGCCCCGAACGCCCCAACGAGGACTGGGCCTCGGCCGTCGCCCCCGCGGCAGGCCAGGGCGGGGCCCTCGTCCTCCTCGACGGCGTCACGCCCCCTCCGGGCAGCGACGGCTGCGTGCACTCGGTTCCCTGGTTCACCGCACGATTGGGCGGCGCCCTGGCCGAACTGTCCGCTTCGCGGCGGGATCTGACCCTGGCCGACATCCTCTCGGAGTCCATCCGGCGCACCGCCGCGTCACACGGCCCCCTGTGTGACCTTTCTCACCCGCGTACGCCTCAGGCGACGGTGGTCCTGGCTCGTTGGGACGACGAGCGGGTCGAGCACCTGGTGCTCTCCGACTCGGCCCTGCTCGTCGAGGCGCCGGACGGCACGGTCCGGCCGCTGCTCGACGACCGGATCGACCGGCTGCCGCCGGGCTCGCTCGCCTCGCAGGAGATCGCGGACGCCCGCGTACGGAACAAGGAGGGCGGCTTCTTCACCGCGGCGGCCGACCCACTGGTGTCCTCACGCGCCGTCACCGGCGAGACCCCGCAGGACGAAGTGAGGGCACTGGCGGCACTGACCGACGGGGCGAGCCGCTGGACGGAGAAGTTCCGGGAGGGCGACTGGACGGCCACCCTGGGGCTGCTCCGCAAGGAGGGGCCCCAGGGGCTCATCGACCGCGTACGGGAGCTGGAGCGGGCCGACACCGACCGCGTACATCTGCGGCGCGGCAAGACGCATGACGATGCGACAGCGATGCTGGTGACGCTCTGACGGGCCCGCTCCCGGCTGCCACTGCGGCACGCCTCAGTCCTCGGCGCGCTCGTTCAAGTGATGGAGCAGCCGGGCGAGTTCGGCGACCTCGGCGCGGTTCCAGTCGGCGAGCTTGCGGGCGTAACGGCCGCGGCGGGCGTCACGGACACTGCGGAAGCGCGCCAGGCCCTCGTCGGTGAGGTGCACGAGTGAGGCGCGGCCGTCCGCCGGGTCGGTCTCCCGTGCCACCAGGCCGAGACCCTCCAGGGCCCTCAGCTGGCGGCTCATGGTCGCCTTGCCCACGCCGAAGTAGGCGGCGAGATCGGTGGCGCGCTGGCGTCCGGCCGACTCCAGCCGTACGAGAAGGCCGTAGGCCGCGGCCTCCAGGTCCGGATGGACCTCGCGCGCCATCTCCCCGGAATTGGCCCGCGCCCGGCGCAGAAAGACCGCCAACTCGCGTTCCAAAGCGAGGAATTCATGGTCCACACCGCTTCCGGCCGTTGCACCGGGTTCACCGCCGCCTCCGCTCCCGTGCACGTCAGCACCCCTCATACGCTTTCCTGCCGATGGAAGTCTCTTCCAACTCCGGTCATCGCCGCAGCTCGGCCAGTATTTCGCAGGAGTCGCCCTCCGACCGGCGGACCCTCTTTCGTGGCGGCACCGGCGAACGGCTGAGCTGACGCGGAACGGCAGGACGGGCCCGGCGACAAGCTCCGGATCAGCGGGGCCCAGTGGTGCGACGCTGCCTCACATCCCACTACACACTGCGCGTATACACTCTATGTATAGTCCTCGGCGTACCGCACCGCCGGTGTGCGGCAGAGCTCAGGAGATGTGACGCGCTGTGTCCGTTGTGCACGGAAAGATGACCCCGTCGGCCAAGCGGTTGGCTGCCGCGCTGGTGACGGTGCTCACACTCACGCTGAGCGGCTGCTCCATGCAGACCACGGCTCCGGGATCCGCACGCGCCGACGCCGCCTCCGACGCCAAGGGGGCCTTCGGGACCGTGGACTGCCGCAAGGCCAAGTGCATCGCGCTGACGTTCGACGCCGGGCCCGGGGACGACACCCCGCGTCTCCTGGACATCCTCAAGGAGAAGAAGGTGCCGGCCACCTTCTTCCTGCTGGGCAGGAACCATGTGCTCAAGCACCCCGACACCGTCCGCCGCATGCAGGCCGAGGGGCACGAGATCGCCAACCACACCTGGTCGCACGAGATCCTGACGGACAAGAAGCCCGACGAGATACGCGCCGAGCTGGCGAAGACCCAGGACGCGATAGCGGAGATCACGGGCAGGAAGCCCCGGCTGATGCGTCCTCCGCAGGGCCGCACCGACGACACCGTCTCCGGGATCAGCAAGGAGCTCGGCCTCTCCCAGATCCTCTGGAGCACGACCGCCAAGGACTACTCGACGACGGACTCCGCCCTGATCAGGAAGCGGACGCTCGACCAGGCGGACAAGGACGGGATCATCCTGCTGCACGACATCTACAAGGGCACGGTCCCCGCGGTGCCGGGCATCATCGACGCCCTGCGGAAGGACGGCTACACCTTGGTGACGGTCCCCCAGCTGATGGCTCCCGCGGAGCCCGAGCCCGGCACGGTCTACCGCCCCTGACCCGCCCCGCACACGAGTCGGCCCGCCCTCCGGGTGGAGGGCGGGCCGACCGTTACCGGCCGTCGGCGTGATGCCACGCCCGTCACAGCATGGCGCCTACGCGGCGGCCGGGATCCTGTCGCGCACCGACGCCGGGGCGAGCGCGATCTCCAGCACCTGACGGACATCGTTGACCGGGTGGACCTCCAGGGTGTCGAGGACCTCGGCCGGGACGTCGTCCAGGTCGGCCTCGTTGCGCTTGGGGATCACCACGGTCGTGATGCCGGCCCGGTGCGCGGCCAGCAGCTTCTGCTTCAGGCCGCCGATCGGCAGCACCCGCCCGGTCAGCGACACCTCACCGGTCATCGCCACGTCCGTCCGGACCAGCCGCCCCGAGAGCAGGGAGGCCAGCGCCGTCGTCATCGTGATGCCGGCGCTCGGGCCGTCCTTCGGGACCGCGCCCGCCGGGAAGTGGATGTGCGCGCCCCGGTCCTTGAGGTCCGCGACCGGCAGCTCCAGCTCCGCACCGTGCGAACGCAGGAAGCTGAGGGCGATCTGCGCGGACTCCTTCATCACGTCACCGAGCTGACCGGTCAGTGTGAGTCCGGAGGCCCCGGTCTCCGGGTCGGCCAGCGACGCCTCGACGAACAGCACGTCGCCGCCCGCCCCTGTCACCGCGAGTCCGGTGGCCACGCCCGGCACCGCGGTGCGGCGCTCGGCCGGGTCCTGGGCGGACTCGGGCACGTGGTGCGGCCGGCCGATCAGGCCCCTGAGGTCGGCGTCGGTCACCGTGAACGGCAGTTCGCGGTCGCCCAGTTCGTGCTGGGCCGCGACCTTGCGGAGCAGCCGCCCGACGGCGCGCTCCAGATTCCGCACCCCGGCCTCCCGGGTGTACTCGCCGGCCAGCTTGCGCAGCGCGGACTCGTCGAGACCGACCTCCGCCTTCTCCAGACCGGCCCGCTCCAGCTGGCGCGGGAGCAGGTGGTCCCGGGCGATGACGACCTTCTCGTCCTCGGTGTAGCCGTCCAGCGTGACCAGCTCCATGCGGTCGAGCAGGGCCTCGGGGATAGCTTCGAGGACATTGGCCGTCGCCAGGAACACCACGTCGCTGAGGTCGAGTTCGACCTCCAGGTAGTGGTCGCGGAAGGTGTGGTTCTGCGCGGGGTCGAGGACTTCGAGCAGGGCGGCCGCCGGGTCGCCCCGGAAGTCCGAGCCGACCTTGTCGATCTCGTCGAGCAGGACGACCGGGTTCATCGAACCGGCCTCCTTGATCGCCCGTACGATCCGGCCGGGCAGCGCGCCGACGTACGTACGCCGGTGACCCCTGATCTCCGCCTCGTCCCTGACGCCGCCGAGCGCGACCCGGACGAACTTGCGCCCCATGGCGTGCGCGACGGACTCGCCGAGCGAGGTCTTGCCGACACCGGGCGGTCCGACGAGCGCCAGGACGGCACCGCCGCGCCGGCCGCCGACGACGCCGAGACCACGGTCGGCACGCCTCTTGCGCACCGCGAGGTACTCGGTGATGCGTTCCTTCACGTCCTGGAGGCCGGCGTGCTCGGCGTCCAGGATCTCCTGGGCGCCCTTGATGTCGTACGCGTCCTCGGTCCGCTCGGCCCAGGGGAGTTCGAGGACGGTGTCGAGCCAGGTCCTGATCCAGGAGCCCTCGGGGCTCTGGTCGGAGGCACGCTCCAGCTTCTCGACCTCCTTGAGCGCGGCCTCGCGGACGTGCCCGGGGAGGTCGGCGGCCTCGACACGGGCCCGGTAGTCGTCGGACTCGTCCGCGCCGGAACCGGATTCACCGTTGAGCTCCGTGAGCTCCTTGCGTACGGCGTCGAGCTGACGCCTCAGCAGGAACTCGCGCTGCTGCTTGTCGACGCCCTCCTGGACGTCCTTGGCGATGGACTCGGCCACATCCTGCTCGGCGAGGTGTTCACCGAGCCACTGGACGGCGAGCTTCAGCCGGGCGACCGCGTCGGCGGTCTCCAGCAGCTGGATCTTCTGGGCGATGGTCAGGAAGGGCGAGTACCCGGAGTTGTCGGCGAGCGCGGAGATGTCGTCGATCTGCTGGACCCGGTCCACGACCTGCCAGGCACCGCGCTTCTTCAGCCAGCTGGTGGCGAGGGCCTTGTACTCCTTGGCGAGCTCGGCGACGGAGCCCGGGACGGGGTCGGGCAGGGATACGTCGATCCGGGTGCCCTCCACCCACAGCGCGTTGCCGGGCCCACTGGTACCCGCGCCGATCCGCACCCGGTCACGGGCCCGGATCAGTGCGCCCGGGTCCCCGTCCGAGAGCCGACCGACCTGCTCGACGGTCCCCAGGACGCCGGTCCCGGCGTGATTCCCGTCGATACGCGGCACGAGCAGCACCTCGGGCTTGCCGCCCCCCGGCCGTGCGACGGCCTGGGCGGCTTCCACGGCGGCGCGCACCTCGGCGTCCGACAGGTCGAGCGGCACCACCATGCCGGGCAGCACGACCTCGTCGTCGAGCGGCAGCACGGGCAGGTCGACGGGCGTGAACGCCTTCGATGCATTCGACTCAGCAGTCATGATCTCCCCTTCGGCAGGCAAGTTGAGCTATGTGGACTCAATGCTTGTGAGCAGCGAGATGTTCCCCGCCCTGCGTTCGCTCTCAGCGATCAGCCGTACGACCTGCCGTCTCTACGCCAGCGCGGCACGGAGCCCGCCCATTCCCCGGACCGCCCGCGAGATCTCCGCGACCCTGCGGGTGAGACCGGAACAACCGGCTGGCCCGCAGGACCGGCCCCGGGCAAAATGGACCGTTGCACGAGTGAACCGACGCCTGCCCGGAGACCGGAGAACGCGCCCATGCCGCCCGCCACAGACGCCCACCGCCCCGTCGTCCTGGACCGGCGCGAAGGGCCGTTCGGCGAAGTCGTCCTGCGCGAGCGCGGCGACGACTTCGAGATCATCGCCAACGGCTGCTTCCTGATGGACACCTCCGACGGGCGTTCCGAGCGACTGCTGATCGACGCGGCGCTCGCCGCCCTGCCCGCCGGGAGGCCGGACCCGTCGGTACTGATCGGCGGCCTCGGCGTCGGCTTCTCACTGGTGCGGGCCGCCACCGAGCCGCGCTGGGGACGGATCGCGGTCGTCGAGCGGGAGCGGGCCATCGTCGACTGGCACCTCGACGGGCCGCTCGCCCGTGTCTCCGGGGCCGCGCTCGCCGATCCCCGCACCGAGATCCTCCGTACGGACCTCGTCGACCACCTCCATACGACCACGGAGCGTTACGACGCACTGTGCCTGGACATCGACAACGGCCCCGACTGGACGGTCACCGATGACAACGGAAACCTCTATTCACCGGCCGGACTGGCGGCCTGCCGGGCGCGTCTGACGCCCGGCGGAGTCCTCGCCGTGTGGTCCGCCCAGCCGTCCCCCGCGTTCGACCGCGCTTTGCGGAATGCCGGATTCCGCGCAGTAACGACCGAAGAAGTAGCCGTTGCCCGAGGTGTGCCGGACGTGGTCCATCTCGCACTCAGGGACGACTGAACCCTCACCAGGTGTCCACATCCCTGCCCCATCATGGATCCGGCGGCGCAGGTCCGCCGATCCGTCTCCTATCCCGTGGGTAACACCTTCACGACGGACAACACCCTGCGTAGCCGAGAGGCGCCTTCTGCCTTTACGCTCTGACCGGCACAAGGGATCACCGACGAAAACCACAAGCGATAACCGTGCCTCCGGGGGAATGGCCCCCGCGAGAACGGGCAGGGGCGGGGCGATGGAACAGACACACACCACCCACAACGGCGTCGCGGCCACCCCCGGGGCTCAGCGCCGGGTGCTGGTGGTAGAGGACGACGCGACAATCGTCGACGCCATTTCCGCCCGGCTGCGGGCCGAGGGCTTCCTGGTGCAGACCGCGCTGGACGGCCCGGCGGCCGTCGACGCGGCCGAGGCCTGGCAGCCCGACCTGATGGTGCTCGACATCATGCTTCCCGGCTTCGACGGCCTGGAGGTCTGCCGCCGGGTGCAGGCCCAGCGCCCTGTGCCGGTGCTGATGCTCACCGCACGCGACGACGAGACCGACATGCTGGTCGGACTCGGCGTCGGCGCCGACGACTACATGACCAAGCCGTTCTCCATGCGGGAGCTGGCCGCACGGGTGCACGTCCTGCTGCGCCGCGTGGAGCGGGCCGCCCTGGCCGCGGTGACGCCGCGCAGCGGCATCCTGCGCCTCGGCGAGCTGGAGATCGACCACGCGCAGCGCCGTGTCCGGGTGCGCGCCGACGACGTACACCTCACCCCGACCGAGTTCGACCTGCTGGTCTGCCTGGCCAACACACCGCGCGCCGTGCTGTCCAGGGAGCAGCTGCTGGCCGAGGTCTGGGACTGGGCGGACGCCTCCGGGACCCGTACGGTCGACAGCCACATCAAGGCCCTGCGCCGGAAGATCGGCGCCGAGCGGATCCGTACAGTGCACGGCGTCGGCTACGCCCTGGAGACACCCGCGCCATGACGTGGCCCGGCTCAGGACTGCGGCCGTTCTCCATCAAGGCCAAGCTGGGCACGCTCGTGGTGGTCTCGGTGTTCATCACGACCGGGCTGCTGATCGTCGCGCTGCGCACCAGGACCGAATTCCGCTTCATCACGGTCTTCTCGGTGATCGCCACCCTGCTGATCACCCAGTTCGTGGCCCACGGTCTGACCGCGCCGCTGGACGAGATGCGCGCCGTCGCGCGGTCGATCTCGCACGGCGACTACACGAGACGGGTGAGTGGCGCCGGACGGCGGGACGAGCTCGGTGACCTGGCGCAGACGATCAACCGCATGGCGGACGACCTGGAGGCGGAGGACCGGCACCGCAAGGAGCTGGTGGCCAACGTCTCGCACGAGCTGCGCACACCGATCGCGGCGCTCAGAGCCGTCCTGGAGAACGTGGTCGACGGGGTGTCCGCCGCCGATCCCGAGACGATGCGTACGGCGCTGAAACAGACCGAACGCCTGGGCCGGCTGGTGGAGACCCTGCTGGACCTCTCCCGGCTGGACAACGGCGTGGTGACGATCAAGGCGCGCCGCTTCGAGGTCTGGCCGTATCTGTCGGGTGTGCTCAAGGAGGCCAATCTCGCCGCCTCGCAGCGCCGGCTCTCCTCGGGGTCGGGCAACCACTCGCGTACCGACGTCCATCTGCACCTCGACGTGTCACCGCCCGAGCTGACGGCCCACGCGGACGCGGAACGCCTGCACCAGGTGGTCGCCAACCTGATCGACAACGCCGTCAAGCACAGCCCGCCGCACGGCCGGGTCACCGTCCTGGCCCGGCGCGGGGATCACCCCGAGTCGCTGGAGCTGGAGGTGATCGACGAAGGGCCCGGCATCCCGGAGGCGGAGCGCCACCGGGTCTTCGAGCGCTTCAACCGTGGCCAGGCGCCCTCCCCGCACGGACCGGGGTCCGACGGCGGCACGGGTCTCGGGCTCGCCATCGCCCGCTGGGCGGTGGATCTGCACGGCGGCCGCATCGGGGTGGCCGAATCCACCCGTGGCTGCCGAATCCAGGTCACCCTTCCGGGGAGCTCACAGATCCACGGTTGACGCCGTGTTCGAAGCGGAGGGCCCCGTTCTCCCTCCCGGCCGGGAAAGAGATACGGTCCAAGGGGCCTCAGTACTGGCCTCGCGTACCCGAAGGGCAGTGGAACCCTGCTTGTTTCCCGCCATTTCATGCGCCGAAACCCGGCTTCAGATGTGATGTGCACGACGAAGACCGGCCCGGCCTGCACGTTACGGCTCGGGAGGCGTAGCCTTGATTTCCGCTGTCCATCACCTTGTGAAGCGGAAGAGGGCGGTTGCCGCCGTGTCGTCTCAGTCCCCCAGTAACTCGAGCATCTCGACCGAACAAGAAGCAGGCTCCGGGTCCAACCCGGCCGCCGCTTTCGGCCCCAATGAGTGGCTAGTCGACGAGATCTACCAGCAGTACCTCCAGGACCCGAATTCGGTCGACCGCGCCTGGTGGGACTTCTTCGCCGACTACAAGCCGGGCACATCCGGCACGGCGGACAAGCCCGTCCCCGCAACCGCGGGAGCGGTGACCCCGGCCCCGGCTCCGGCCACCACCGCCGCGAACACCGTGAACAACACCGCCCCGGCCAGGACCACGGCCGCTGCTCCGGCCGCGCCGGCCAAGCCCGCGGCCGCCGCTCCGGCAGCTCCCGCGAAGGCTCCGGCCGCGCCGGCGAAGGCGGCCCCGGCCCCCGCCGCCAAGGCGGACGCCACGGGCGAGGCCCCCGCCGGCCCGGAGTACGTGACGCTGCGCGGCCCCTCGGCCGCCGTCGCGAAGAACATGAACGCCTCCCTGGAGCTCCCGACGGCCACGTCGGTCCGCGCCGTGCCGGTGAAGCTGCTCTTCGACAACCGCATCGTCATCAACAACCACCTGAAGCGAGCCCGCGGCGGGAAGATCTCCTTCACCCACCTCATCGGGTACGCGATGGTGCAGGCCCTCAAGGCCATGCCCGCGATGAACCACTCCTTCGCGGTGAAGGACGGCAAGCCGACCCTGGTCAAGCCCGAGCACGTCAACCTCGGCCTGGCCATCGACCTGGTGAAGCCGAACGGCGACCGCCAGCTGGTCGTCGCGGCCATCAAGAAGGCCGAGACGCTCAACTTCTTCGAGTTCTGGCAGGCCTACGAGGACATCGTCCGCCGCGCCCGCACCGGCAAGCTCGGTATGGACGACTTCAGCGGCGTCACCGCCTCGCTGACCAACCCCGGCGGCATCGGCACCGTCCACTCGGTGCCCCGTCTGATGCCCGGACAGGGCCTCATCATGGGCGTCGGCGCGATGGACTACCCGGCGGAGTTCCAGGGCACGTCGCAGGACACCCTGAACAAGCTGGGCATCTCGAAGGTCATGACCCTGACCTCGACGTACGACCACCGGGTCATCCAGGGCGCCGCGTCCGGCGAGTTCCTCCGTGTCCTGTCCCAGCTGCTGCTCGGCGAGAACGGCTTCTACGACGAGATCTTCAAGGCGCTGCGCATCCCCTACGAGCCGGTCCGCTGGCTCAAGGACATCGACGCCTCGCACGACGACGACGTCACCAAGGCCGCGCGGGTCTTCGAGCTGATCCACTCCTACCGGGTCCGCGGCCACGTCATGGCCGACACCGACCCGCTGGAGTACCGCCAGCGTAAGCACCCCGACCTGGACATCACCGAGCACGGTCTCACCCTGTGGGACCTGGAGCGGGACTTCGCGGTCGGCGGCTTCGCCGGCAAGACGATGATGAAGCTCCGCGACATCCTCGGTGTCCTGCGTGAGTCGTACTGCCGCACCACCGGCATCGAGTTCATGCACATCCAGGAGCCGAAGGAGCGCAAGTGGCTCCAGGACCGGGTGGAGCGTCCGCGCCCGGCCCCGGAGCGCGAGGAGCAGCTGCGGATCCTGCGCCGCCTCAACGCCGCCGAGGCGTTCGAGACGTTCCTGCAGACCAAGTACGTCGGCCAGAAGCGCTTCTCGCTGGAGGGCGGCGAGTCCGTCATCCCGCTGCTCGACGCGGTCATCGACTCCGCCGCCGAGTCGCGCCTGGACGAGGTCGTCATCGGCATGGCCCACCGCGGCCGGCTGAACGTCCTGGCGAACATCGTCGGCAAGTCGTACGCGCAGATCTTCCGCGAGTTCGAGGGCAATCTCGACCCGCGGTCGATGCACGGCTCCGGTGACGTCAAGTACCACCTGGGCGCCGAGGGCACCTTCACCGGTCTGGACGGCGAGCAGATCAAGGTCTCGCTGGCCGCCAACCCCTCGCACCTGGAGGCGGTCGACCCGGTCCTGGAGGGCATCGCCCGCGCCAAGCAGGACATCATCAACAAGGCCGGCACGGACTTCACGGTCCTGCCCGTCGCGCTCCACGGCGACGCGGCCTTCGCGGGCCAGGGCGTCGTCGCCGAGACCCTCAACATGTCGCAGCTGCGCGGCTACCGCACCGGCGGTACGGTTCACGTCGTCATCAACAACCAGGTCGGCTTCACCGCCGCCCCGGAGGCGTCGCGCTCCTCGATGTACGCCACGGACGTGGCGCGCATGATCGAGGCGCCGATCATCCACGTCAACGGTGACGACCCGGAGGCCGTGGTGCGTGTCGCGCGCCTCGCCTTCGAGTACCGGCAGACGTTCAACAAGGACGTCGTGATCGACCTCATCTGCTACCGCCGCCGCGGTCACAACGAGGGCGACAACCCGGAGTTCACCAACCCGCAGATGTACACGCTGATCGACAAGAAGCGCTCGGTGCGCAAGCTCTACACCGAGTCCCTCATCGGTCGCGGCGACATCACGCTGGAAGAGGCCGAGCAGGCTCTCCAGGACTTCCAGGGCCAGCTGGAGAAGGTGTTCGCGGAGGTCCGCGAGGCCACGTCGGCGCCGGCCCAGCCGCACGTCCCGGACGTGCAGGCCGAGTTCCCCGTGGCCGTGACCACCGCGGTGTCCTCGGAGGTCGTGAAGCTGGTCGCCGAGTCGCAGGTGAACATCCCCGACGGGATCACCGTCCACCCGCGCCTCCTGCCGCAGATGCAGCGCCGTGCCGCCTCCGTGGAGAACGGCACGATCGACTGGGGCATGGGCGAGACCCTGGCCATCGGCTCGCTGCTCATGGAGGGCACCCCGGTCCGGCTCGCCGGCCAGGACACCCGCCGTGGCACGTTCGGCCAGCGTCACGCCGTTCTCGTCGACCAGAAGACCGGCGAGGACTACACCCCGCTGCTCTACCTCTCCGACGAGCAGGCCCGGTACAACGTCTACGACTCGCTGCTCAGCGAGTACGCGGCGATGGGCTTCGAGTACGGCTACTCGCTGGCCCGTCCGGAGTCCCTGGTCATCTGGGAGGCCCAGTTCGGCGACTTCGTCAACGGCGCGCAGACCGTCGTGGACGAGTTCATCTCCTCGGCCGAGCAGAAGTGGGGCCAGACGTCCGGCGTCACCCTGCTCCTCCCGCACGGCTACGAGGGCCAGGGCCCGGACCACTCGTCCGCCCGCCCGGAGCGTTTCCTGCAGATGTGCGCGCAGGACAACATGACGGTCGCGATGCCGACCCTCCCCTCGAACTACTTCCACCTCCTGCGGTGGCAGGTGCACAACCCGCACCACAAGCCGCTGATCGTCTTCACGCCGAAGTCGATGCTCCGCCTCAAGGCGGCGGCGTCGAAGGCGGAGGAGTTCACCACCGGCGGCTTCCGTCCGGTCATCGGCGACGACTCGGTCAAGGCCGAAGAGGTCCGCAAGGTCGTCTTCGTCTCCGGGAAGCTCTACTACGACCTGGACGCCGAGCGCGAGAAGCGCGGTGACACCGAGACGGCGATCATCCGTCTCGAGCGTCTGTACCCGCTGCCGGGTGCGGAGATCCAGGCCGAGATCGCCAAGTACCCGAACGCCGAGAAGTACCTCTGGGCCCAGGAGGAGCCGGCGAACCAGGGTGCGTGGCCGTTCATCGCGCTCAACCTGATCGACCACCTGGACCTGGCCGTCGGTTCGGACGTCCCGCACGGTGAGCGTCTGCGCCGCATCTCGCGTCCGCACGGCTCGTCCCCCGCGGTCGGCTCTGCCAAGCGCCACCAGGCCGAGCAGGCACAGCTGCTCGCCGAGGTCTTCGAGGCCTGACCAGCGGCTGTACGTCACCGGATGGCCCGGCCCCGCGAGCTTCTCGCGGGGCCGGGCCATCCGGCTTTCCGGCCTCGTTATTCTGGTCGCATGTACTTCACGGACCGTGGCATCGAGGAACTGGAGAAGCGGCGCGGCGAGGAGGAGGTCACCTTCGAGTGGCTCTCCGAGCAGCTCCGTACGTTCGTCGACCTCAACCCCGACTTCGAGGTCCCCGTCGAGCGCCTCGCGACCTGGCTGGCCCGGCTGGACGACGACGAGGACGAGTAGTCACCGTCCGGAGCCCTCCGCGCCTCTGAAGCGGTTGTACGCGAACCCCAGTAGGCCCTGTACGAGAAGGATCAGGCCGGCGGTGATCCAGCCGGCACTGCGCCTGCGCGCGCCCCACAGGGTCAGCGGCAGACCGGTGGCGACCTGCGCCGACGCCACCGCGCGGGCCCTCGGGCCGAGCATCCAGGGGCCGAGGCTGCCGCTCTCGACGGCGTCGAGTTCGACGCGCACGGCGTCGCGCCAGCCGGCCCATTCGACCTGTTCCGCTTCCGGGTGGATGCCGGCCACCGAGCGCAGCCGGTCGGCGGGCTCGCCCGGTGTGAGCCCCGGCGGCATGTCGACCCCGGCCCGGGTGAGCACGGCGAGCAGTCCGCGCAGCCTGGCGTCGGCGTCCGCATCCGGGTCATCGCGGGTGAGCGCCTCCAGCTCCTGGACGTCCAGGACGGGGTCGAGGCCCAGCCGGATGGCGGACGTCCGCATGGCTTCCTCCTCGGCGGCCGGGGTGCCGTCGGCCAGCCAGATGTAGCCGACGGGCCGGCGGAAGCCCGAGGCGAGGGTGTAGCCGGACCGGTCATCGTCCCACCACAGGGCGAGCACCGGCCAGGCGGAGCCCACGGCGAGGGCGGTGGCCCAGCCGCCGACGACACGGTCCACGGGCTCGGCCGTACCGTCGGCCGAGCCCGTGGACCGCCAGGGCTTCCCCTCGGGGACCAGCACGCTCCAGCCGTCCCCGGCGGGCACGAGCAGCATGCGCTCCTGCAGAAGATGGGCCACGGGTCGTACGGTCTCGGGGTCGGCCCGGCAGAGGAGCAGGGCGCCCACGGATGTCGCGGTCATGCCCCACACGCTAAGGCAATTCGCTGACATATGAACCATTTGCGGCGTACGCACCCCCTCCTCACCCTCACCCTCACCCCCCTCCTCGCCCTCCACCCCTGGGCATCCATTCGATTCCTTCTTGACTTCTCCCATCCGCGATATATCGTGTTCTCAAGAAGACGCGATATGTTGCGTCACGCCACCCAGTGGGAGGTCAGACCCATGCCTGAGTCGACGTGGACCGTCGCCGAGCCTCAGAAGCTCACCTTCGACGACCCCGTGACAGCACTCAATGTGCGCATCGTCGACGGCATGATCAATGTCGTCGGCACCGATGAGCCGACCGCCCGGCTGGAGGTGTCCGCGATCGAGGGACCGCCGCTGGTCGTGACCCTGGAGGGCGGCATCCTCACCGTCGCCTACGAGGATCTGCCGTGGCAGGGCCTGCTCACCTGGCTCGACCGGCGCGGTCCGCGCCGCAGCACCACCGTCTCGGTGGCCGTACCGGCCGGTGCGGCGGTGGAGGTAGGGGCCATCGGAGCCGACGCGGTCGTCTCGGGGATCCAGGGACGCACCGAGCTGCGGGGCATCTCGGGCGACAGCACCCTTGTGGGCCTCTCCGGTGTCGTCCGGGCCGAGACCGTGTCCGGGGGCCTGGAGGCACAGAATGTCACCGGCGACCTCCGCTTCCAGTCCGTGTCGGGCGATCTGACGGTCGTCGAGGGCGCCGGCACCTCGGTCAGGGCCGAGTCGGTCACCGGGCACATGGTGCTCGATCTCGACACCTCGCCGAAGCCGACGGACATCAGGCTGGTGTCTGTCTCCGGCGAGATCGCCATCCGGCTTCCGCATCCGGCGGATGCCGAGGTGGAGGCGAACACCGCGAGCGGCACGGTCTCCAATGCCTTCGAGGACCTGCGCGTGGGCGGCCAGTGGGGCGCGAAGAAGATCACCGGCACACTGGGCGCCGGCACGGGGAAGCTGAAGGCGACCACCGTCTCGGGTTCGATCGCGCTGTTGCGCCGACCACCCGCCCAGGACCACGCACACGATGCCGAGCCGACCGGAAAGGTGCTCTGAGATGGCCCCCGTATTCGCCCATGGCCGCCTGCGCCTGTATCTCCTCAAGCTGCTGGACGAGGCACCCCGCCATGGATACGAGGTGATCCGGCTTCTGGAGGAGCGCTTCCAGGGGCTGTACGCCCCCTCGGCGGGCACCGTGTATCCGCGACTGGCCAAGCTGGAGGCGGAGGGCCTGGTCACCCACGCCACCGAAGGCGGCCGCAAGGTCTACTCCATCACCGACGCCGGGCGAGCCGAGCTGGCGGGCCGCGGCGGCGAACTGGCCGATCTGGAGCTGGAGATCCGCGAGTCGGTCTCCGAGCTGGCCGCCGAGATCCGTGACGACGTGCGCGGCGCGGCCGGCCAGCTCCGCAGCGAGATGCGCGCGGCGGCCTCCGAGTCCCGCCACACCACCGGCAGCAAGGGCGGCGGCTGGGACGCCGGCTTCGGGGACAAGGAAGCCTGGCGCACGGCAAAGGAAGAGCTGCGCAAGGCCAAGCATGAGTGGAAGGAACAGGCTCGCCGGGCGAAGGACGAGTCCCGCCGGGCCCGCGAGGAGGCCGATCAGGCCCGTCGTCAGGCCAAGGAGGCGCACGAGAAGGCGCGGGAGCAGATGCAGAACGCCGCGCGTCAGGTCCAGGAGCACTTCGCGCGGGGCGACTGGCCCACAGGGGTGCGCGACGGACTGGCGGAGATCACGGGACAGCTGGGCAACTTCGCCAGGACCGGCGCCTGGCCGGCGTACAGCCGCCCCGCACCCGATGAGCCGGACATCGAATGGGCCACCGACGCCACGGCGACCGGCGATCCGGCCCGCGACCTCGACCGCCTGCTGGACCGCTTCCGCGACGACATCCGCGACGCGGCCCGGGACCACGGTGTCACCGATGACCAGCTCTCGGAGGCCCGCCACCACCTGGCCGCCGCCGCGACACACATCGACGCGCTGCTACGCACACCGGCCGACAAGACGAAGAAGGCCACCGGCCCGGACACACCCTGATGGACCCCGTCCTGACCCAAGTCGCTGTCCAGCCGGAGAAGCCCCCGGCCGGACAGCGACGCCCCTCCCGGTCAACTCGCCTGAGCCTGGCCGTGCTCCCCATCTCCGTACAGTGCGCGCTCCACCGTCGCGTAGGTCGCGCCGTTGTCGGCGAGCACATCGGCGACGACCCCCGGACAGGCGGTCAGGGCCAGCAGCAGGTGCTCCTCGCCGATGAAGCGGTCACGCCGGCCGAGGGCGACACGCAGGGACTTCTCCAGGACACTCTTGGAGCCGGCCGCGAACGGCCGGTGTCCCGACCAGCTCCGGCCGCTCCCGCGACCACCGGCCAAGGCCCCTTCGCCGTGGGCGTCCTCGACGCGGGCCACGATCTCAGTGATGTCGATACCGATACCGGCGAGCGCCTCGGTGTCGGCCTTGGTGAGCCCGCCACGACGGCGGGCCTCGGCGAAGGCCTCCTCCATGAGGACGCGCCGGTCGGTGAGTCCGAGGGCGGCGACGGCGAAGGAGGCCCGGCTGCCCTCCTGGTCCAGCAGGGAGAACAGCAGGTGCTCCTCGGTGACCCGGTCCGCGCCGGCCCGCTCGGCCTGTGTCACCGCGCCGGTGACGGTGGCCCGGGCGCCTTTGGTGAATCGCTCGAACATCAATGCCTCCCGTACTTCTTGTGCACGGCCTGCCGGCTGACACCCAGCTCGGCAGCGATCTCCTGCCACGACCACCCCTGGACGCGGGCGCTTCTCACCTGGACGGCTTCGAGTTGCTCCAGCAGCTTCCGCAGCGCGGCGACTGCCCGCAGCCCGACGCGCGGGTCATGATCACCGGCACGCGCGGCGAGGTCCGTTGCTTCGGTCATGGCGTCAACTTACGTTGACATCCATGCCCTGTCAACCGTCATTGACAGGGTCGGTGGCGAGGGGCCGCCAGGGCCTCAGCAACAGCCCTTCCGGCGTCAGCAGTTCCCTGACCGGCCGCTTCACGACGTGGTGAGCACGATCTTCCCGAACAGGTCCCCGGCGGCGAGACGCTCGAAGCCCTCGCGGGCCCGGTCCAGCGGCAGTGTCTCGTCGATCACGGGCCGCACACCGGTGGCCGCGCAGAAGGACAGGAGGTCCTCCAGCTCGTCCTTGGAGCCCATCGTGGATCCGACGATCTTGAGTTCCAGGAAGAAGATCCGGGTCAGTTCGGCGTGCGAGGGCCGGTCGCCGCTGGTGGCACCCGAGATCACCAGGGTGCCGCCGGGCCGCAGTGACTTGACCGAGTGGGACCAGGTCGCCGCCCCGACGGTCTCGATGACGGCGTCGACGCGCTTCGGCAGTCGCGCACCGGGCTCGTAGGCCTCGACGGCCCCCAGTTCGACGGCCCGCTTCCGCTTGGCCTCGTCACGACTGGTGGCGAACATCCGCAGCCCGGCGGCCTTGCCGAGCACGATCGCCGCGGTGGCCACACCGCCGCCCGCGCCCTGCACGAGCACGGAGTCCCCGGGCCGCACACCGGCGTTGGTGAACAGCATCCGATACGCCGTCAGCCAGGCGGTCGGCAGACAGGCGGCCTGCTCGAAGGTGAGTTCCTTCGGCTTGGGCAGCACATTCCAGCTGGGCACGGTGACCTGCTCGGCGAAGGTGCCCTGATAGCGCTCGGTGAGGATGGAGCGCGGCTCGTCGGGTCCGACGCCGTGTCCGGTCTGGCCGATGACGGAGTGCAGGACGACCTCGTTGCCATCCTGGTCGATGCCCGCCGCGTCGCAGCCAAGGATCATGGGCAGCTTGTCCGCTGCGAGGCCCACCCCACGCAGGGACCAGAGGTCGTGGTGGTTGAGCGACGCGGCCCTGACCTGGACGGTGGTCCATCCGGGACGGCTTTCGGGCGAAGGGCGTTCGCCCAGCTCAAGTCCGTCGAGGGGCTGGTCGCGGTCGATGCGTGCGGCGTAGGCGGCGAACATGGCCACGACGATAGGCCGTGACGCGACGTGAGGTAACCGTCCGAGAGTGTGACACGCACCGCGCCACACGAGGCAGGCCCCCGGCGTTCGAGGACAACCTCAGCCCACGCCACACACAAGGGGCAAAACCCAGCCTGCCCGGCGCTTGAGGGCACCGCGCTTGAGCGCACCGGGGTCCGGGGCGGAGCCCCGGTTTCGGGAAGGGTCGGGGCGGGGAACAGGCCCCGCGCAGCGGTCCCGCCCCCCCGCCCCGACCGCGGCACGGCGTCAGCGCCGCGCGATCCCCTCCGCCCGGGCCGCAGCCGCCACCGCGGCGGTGACCGCGGGAGCGACCCGCTCGTCGAACGGCGACGGGATCACGTAGTCCGCAGCCAGCTCGTCACCGACGACATCCGCCAGCGCGTTCGCCGCGGCGATCTTCATGCCCTCGGAGATCCGGGACGCCCGCACCTGGAGCGCACCCGCGAAGATCCCGGGGAACGCCAGCACGTTGTTGATCTGGTTCGGGTAGTCCGACCGCCCGGTCGCCACCACGGCCGCGTACTTGTGCGCGACATCGGGGTGGACCTCGGGGTTCGGGTTGGCCATGGCGAACACGAACGCACCGGGCGCCATGGACGCCACGGCCGCCTCGGGAACCGTACCGCCGGAGACCCCGATGAAGACGTCGGCGCCGGCCAGCGCCGTCTCCAGCGAGCCGGTGATGCCGGCCCGGTTCGTCAGCTCCGCCAGCTCACGCTTGACGGCCGTGAGGTCGTCGCGGTCGGCACTGACAACGCCCTTGCGGTCGGCCACGGCGACATCACCGATGCCCGCCTCCAGCAGGAACTTCGCGATGGCCACACCAGCCGCACCGGCGCCGGAGATGACGCCGCGCAGTTCACCGAGCGTCCGTCCGGACAGCTTCGCCGCGTTACGCAGGGCTGCGAGGGTCACCACGGCCGTGCCGTGCTGGTCGTCGTGGAAGACCGGGATGTCCAGACGCTCCTGGAGCTTGCGCTCGATCTCGAAGCACCGGGGCGCCGAGATGTCCTCCAGGTTCACTCCGCCGAAGGACGGCGCCAGGCGCACGACGGTGTCGACGATCTCGTCCGCATCGGTCGTCGCGAGCGCGATCGGCACCGCGTCGACCCCGCCGAACTGCTTGAAGAGAATCGCCTTGCCCTCCATCACCGGGAGGGAGGCCTCGGGACCGATGTCCCCCAGGCCGAGGACGGCCGTGCCGTCCGTCACGACGGCGACGACCTGCGACTTCCAGGTGTAGTCGTGCACGAGCTCGGGCTGTTCGGCGATGGCGCTGCACACCTTCGCCACACCGGGCGTGTACGCGAGGGACAGGTCGTCCTTGTCACGGATCGGGACGGTGGCCTGCACGGCCATCTTCCCGCCGCGGTGCAGGGCGAAAGCCGGATCGAAGGGCTCGTCCGCACCGATCGGTCCTGCCGCGTCGGCCGTGCCGTGCGTCTTGCTGTCGCTGCGAGGATTGACGATCTCCGCTGCCATGGTATTGACCCCTTAAAGTCTTCATCAGTTGAGGGTGGCCACTCCTGGTTGAGGAGGGGTGGGCGGGCACCGCGTACGTTCCCGGCGCTGAGCGGTTGGACCGCTCCGGCCGGGGAGGCACATACGCGCGGGCGCGCCGCACACGCGCCCTGAGCCCCGGATGAGGGGTGTAAAGGTCTTTCTTACCGGACGCACCTGGGCTCTTACGAGTCGGTATCGACTCGGTGACGTGACGCATGACCGAATATCTGGACAAGTCCACTAAGAGTCACAAAGGTCGTCCGTAGGTCGAGACGCACCGGAGATCCTCCGGAGCGACACGCACTCTCCTGCAGATGGTCCGGCCTTGCCGTGCCGGCCCATTGAGGTTCGGGGGTCGCCCGTTACCCGATTTTGACATGGCCAGCCCCCTGATTGGGCGCGTCCGAATGGCAAGATGCCCTAATCACACGAGGTGGCGACACTCGAAGGTGCGTGCGCACCCACCTGGCCAGCATTCCCTCACCGCCGGAGGATTCCGATCATGACCGCAAGCACTCTCTGTCGTACGACCGCGAAGTCCCGGATTGCCGCGGTCTGCGCAGTCGCGGTCGCCGGCACCCTGCTGCTGACCGCCTGCGGCGACCAGACCGACAGCGATTCGACGAAGACCGACGACGACACCTCCGGGAACAGCGCCCCGCTCTTCGACAAGCTTCCGGAGAAGTACCGGAAGTCCGGTGTCATCAAGGTCGGCACGAACGCCGAGTACGCCCCGATGGAGTCCTCCGAGAACGGTGAGATCGTCGGTGTCGACCCCGACCTCGCCCAGGCGCTCGGCAAGCAGCTCGGCGTGACCTTCACGTTCACCTCCGGCTCCTTCGACGGCCTGATCACCGCGCTCAACACGGGCCGCCACGACATCGCGATGTCGTCCATCACGGACACCGTTCAGCGCCAGCAGGGCCTGGACGACAGCGGCAAGAAGCTCGGTAAGGGCGTCGACTTCGTCGACTACTTCCTCGCCGGTACCGCGGTCTACACCAAGAAGGGCAACCCCGAGGGCATCAAGTCCATCGAGGACCTGTGCGGAAAGGCCGCGGCGGTACAGCGCGGCACCACGTACGAGAAGGCCCTGAACAAGCAGTCCAAGGCCTGCACGGAGGCCGGCAAGAAGGCCGTCAAGATCCAGTCCTTCGAGAACGACACCGAGGCGCAGACCCGGGTGAAGGCGGGTGGCGCCGTCGCCGGTGTCAACGACTACCCGGTGGCGCTGGACCTGGCCCGCAAGGCCAACAACGGCAAGGACTTCGAGGTCGTCGGCGAGCAGGTCGACGCCGGTCCGTTCGGCATCGCCGTGAACAAGGACAACACCGAACTGCGTGACGTGCTCAAGGAGGCCGTGGACGCGATCATCGCGGACGGCTCCTACAAGAAGGTGCTCGACAAGTGGGGTGCCGGCACCGGCGCGATCGACAAGGCCGCCATCAACGGCGGCAAGTGACCGGCGCACCATCGAAGGGCAGTCACCGTGACTGACAAGTTCGACAAGGTGCCCGGGGGCCCATCGGCCACCGCCGCACCCGTCTCCGCGGCCACCAGCACCGCACCCGGGACCATCAAGGCGATACCCGTACGGCACTACGGCCGCTGGATCAGCGGCGTGGTCGTCATCGCCCTGATCGCCGCCCTGGTCTTCGCCTTCTCGCAGGGCGACGTCCAGTGGCACGCGGTCCGGGACAAGCTGTTCGACGACACCGTCCTCGCGGGGGCGGGCCGTACGCTGATGATCAGCGTGCTCTCCATGGCCGTCGGCGTGATCCTCGGCGTGGTGCTCGCCGTCATGCGGCTCTCCGGGAACCCGGTGACCAGTTGGGTCGCCTGGCTGTACATCTGGTTCTTCCGCGGCACCCCGGTCTACGTCCAGCTGCTGCTCTGGTTCAACCTGGCCCTGATCTTCCCGGTCCTCAACATCCCGTTCATCTACAAGGACGAGATGACCGATGTGATGACCCCGTTCATGTGCGCCCTGCTGGGGCTCGCCCTCAACGAGGCCGCGTACATGGCGGAGATCGTCCGGGCGGGTATCCAGTCGGTGGACGAGGGCCAGACCGAGGCCTCGCACGCGCTCGGCATGACCCAGGCGAAGACGATGCGCCGGGTGGTGCTCCCGCAGGCCCTACGGGTGATCATCCCGCCGACCGGCAACGAGTTCATCAACATGCTGAAGACCTCGTCCCTGGTCTACGCGGTCACCTACAACGAGCTGCTGCGCTCCACCTCGCAGATCGGCTCGACCAGTTACGCGGTGATGGAGATGCTCTTCGTCGCCTCGATCTGGTACATCGTGATGACCAGCGTGTTCAGCGTGGGTCAGTACTACCTGGAGCGCCGCTACGCCCGTGGCTCCCTGCGGAGCCTGCCGCTCACGCCGTTCCAGCGGGTCAAGGTCAATCTCGCCTCCTTCAGCAACCGCCCCTCGGGAGGTGTTTCCGCATGACCGCCATGGTGAAGGCCGAGGGCGTCCACAAGTCCTTCGGCCCCGCGCACATCCTCAAGGGCATCGACCTGGAGGTGGCCCCGCGCGAGGTCTTCTGCCTGATCGGCCCCTCGGGCTCCGGCAAGTCGACGTTCCTGCGGTGCATCAACCACCTGGAACAGATCAACGCCGGGCGGCTGTACGTCGACGGGGACCTGGTCGGCTACCGGCAGAAGGGCGACAAGCTCTACGAGCTCAAGGACAGCGAGGTCGCCCTGCAGCGCCGGGACATCGGCATGGTCTTCCAGCGCTTCAACCTGTTCCCGCACATGACGGCACTGGAGAACGTCATGGAGGCCCCGATCCAGGTCAAGGGCGAGGCCAAGGCCGTCGCCCGGACCCGCGCCGAGCGGCTCCTGGACCGGGTGGGCCTGTCCGACAAGGCGCGGAGCTACCCGTCCCAGCTCTCCGGCGGACAGCAGCAGCGCGTGGCGATCGCCCGCGCCCTGGCCATGGAGCCGAAGCTGATGCTCTTCGACGAGCCGACGTCGGCCCTCGACCCCGAGCTGGTGGGGGATGTCCTGGACGTCATGCGCGGCCTCGCGGAGGACGGCATGACGATGATCGTCGTCACTCATGAGATGGGCTTCGCCCGCGAGGTCGGCGACGCGCTGGTCTTCATGGACGACGGAGTCGTGGTCGAGTCCGGGCACCCGCGCGACGTCCTGACGGACCCGCAGCACGAGCGGACGAAGTCCTTCCTGTCGAAGGTGCTGTAACGCGGTCACGGACGGCGGGGAACGCCTTCACGAACAGCGGGGGGGGCGGTGCGGACCGGGTGGTCCGTACCGCCCTCCCCGCCGTCTTCGGCGTGTGCTGCCCTACTTCACCGCGAGCACCAGACTGTCCGACGGCGAGGCCCAGACCGCGCGTGCCTCGCCGAAGCCGGCCTCGCGGAGGGTGCGGGCGTGCCAGTGGACGGAGGGCATGTCGCCGTCCGCGTGCTCGCCGTAGATCGCGAACCGCTCGGCGGTGGGCTCCGCGAGCACCGGGTCCTTCGCCATCAGGTCCCACCACTCGCGCCAGTCCACGGCCCCCTCGGCCTTGGCCCGGTCCATGGCCGCGTGCCGACGGGCGCGTTCTGCGGCGTTGATGCGCGGGGTGTCGGTGTCGATCATGTGGTCCGCGTTCATGAAGACCCCGCCACCCCTGACCACTCCGGCGACCTGCCCGTACAGGGCGGCGAGCGGCTCGCTGTGCAGCCAGTGCAGGGCGGTGGCGGTGAGCACGGCGTCGTACGACGCGTGCGGGAGCCGCTCGGTCCAGGCGGCGTCCTTCAGATCGGCGGTGACGAAGGTGACCCGGTCGTCCCCTTCGAAGGTGCCACGCGCGATGGCGAGCAGTGCGGGGTCCAGGTCGACACCCGTACTGGAGGCACCGGGGAACCGCCCGAGGAGCCGGTCCGTGATACTGCCCGTACCGCACGCCAGGTCCAGCACCCTCGGTTCGGGCCCCACGACGGCCTCGACCATGTCCAGCATCACCCGGAACCGCTCCTCGCGGTCCGGCATGTACCACTCCTGCTGACGGTCCCAGCTCTTCTGCCAGGACTGCCAGTCGGTCCCCGTAGCCGCCTCCGCCATCTCACCCTCCACGTAATACCCAGTATTCGAGATCGACCATTACACTGGTCGATACAGCGACCATAGACCGACGCCGTAAGGACTACAAGTGGAACTGGCCTATTACTCGGATTACGCCGTGCGTCTGGTCAACACCGAGGAACCCGCCCGTAACAAGGACGCCCTCACCACGGTCGAGTGCATCCGCGAACTGTTCGGCACGAGCACCCAGATCGCCCGGCGCGCCACGGACTCCGACGTGACGCGCTTCCGCTCCGTGCGGGCACGGCTGCGCGCCGTCTTCGAGGCGGCCGACGGCGGCGACGAGACGCTCGCGGTCGACCTGCTCAACTCGCTGCTGCTGGAGTTCCCGGTCAGCCCGCAGATCTCCGGGCACGACACCCGTGACGAGGACGGCAAGCCGGACTGGCACATGCACCTGGCCGATCATCCGTCGAACGCTACGGCCGGCTTCGCCGCCATCGCCGCGATGGGCCTCGCCTTCCACCTCACCACGCACGGTGTGGACCGGCTCGGCCTGTGCGAGGCCGCTCCGTGCCGCAACGCCTACCTCGACACCTCGACCAACCGCTCGCGGCGCTACTGCTCCGACCGCTGCGCGACCCGCGCCAACGTGGCGGCCTACCGCGCCCGCAAGCGGCTGGCGGCCGACCGCTCCGCGGAGACGCGCCGCACCGCGGACGCCGCCCAGCCCAGCAGCCCGAGCACCGACCGCTGATCCTTCCTCAGCGGCCGGTAGCGGGCCCGCACCCGGGCCAGCACGAGCTCTTCGGGCACCGTCCCGTAGTCCGTGCTGTCCCCGCCCGCATACGAGTTGTCCCCCAGCACCCACCATCCGCCGCCGCGTCGCTCGACGGCGCGCTTGACGATCAGCAGGTCCTGCTGGAGCGGGTGACGCAGGATCACCACGTCCCCCGGGCGCACCGGCGCCCCGCGCTGCACGAGCAGCCAGTCCCCGTGGTGGAGCGTGGGCACCATCGACGGCCCCGTCACCTCCACCACTTGGAACGGCTTACGCGCCGCCCGTCCGCTCCATGGCTCCTGTGCTGGTTCCGGCATCTGTGGCACCTCCCGGTCCATCCTCCAGTACAACGGCTGGCCCACCGCTCCGTATTTTCGGCCACCGGTCCCATCTTCACCCCGGACTTTTGGCCTAAGCCCTAGGGGGCAGCGGCAAAAAGCGGCTTCCCACGGAGTAATGTCCCACCTGAGAAGACGATCACGAGGAAGGACAGCTCCATGCTTTCCCGCCTGTTTGCCCCCAAGGTGAAGGTCAGCGCCCACTGCGACCTGCCCTGCGGCGTGTACGACCCGGCCCAGGCCCGCATCGAGGCCGAGTCCGTCAAGGCCGTCCAGGAGAAGTACCAGGCCAATGAGGACGCGGACTTCCGCACGCGCGCCGTTCTGATCAAGGAACAGCGTGCCGAGCTCGCGAAGCACCACGTCTCGGTGCTCTGGAGCGACTACTTCAAGCCCCCGCACTTCGAGAAGTACCCGGAGCTGCACCAGCTGGTCAACGACACCCTGAAGGCGCTCTCCGCGGCCAAGGGCTCGAACGACCCGGCCACGGGCCAGAAGGCTCTGGACCTGATCGCCCAGATCGACAAGATCTTCTGGGAGACCAAGAAGGCCTGACCCATGGCCGATCCGTCCGGCCTGCGGTTGTCGCAGGCCGTGTCGGCCACCTGTCCGCACCCGGCCCCCGGGCCGCCGAATCCGGCGTCCCCCGCGGACCGGGTGCGGTCTTCTTTTTGCTGCCCCGATGCGCGTCGATCCGCAGGATGCTGGCTACGGACAGCGCAACGGGTTACCCCGGCAGAACAAACCGAGCACGCCGGCGCGGATGGCCGCTGTCCCCCATCTTCCCCCCTCTCTCCGGCTTGGCCGATGATGCACCGAGCAGGCGGACGAATTCTCGTCAAAGTGACATGATGGATACTTCACTGAGACAAGGGAGTTGGGCTCATGCAGTGGACCGTCCATGGTGAGCGGCAGATCTACAACAACCCGTGGGTGAACCTCTGGCTCGTGGACGTCCAGCAGCCTGACGGCCGGCGGTGGGAACACCATGTGGTTCGGATGCGGCACCTGGCCGTAGCGGCCGTGGTTGACGACCAGAAGCGCGTGCTGATGATGTGGCGGCACCGGTTCATCACCGACACCTGGGGCTGGGAACTTCCGATGGGCCTCATCGAGGCTGACGAGACCCCTGAGCAGGCTGCCGCTCGCGAGGTGGAGGAAGAGACCGGCTGGCGGGTGGAGGGCGTCAAGCCTCTGGTCTACGCGCAACCAGCGAACGGCATCACGGATTCAGAGCACTTCGTCTTTCGCGCTGAGGCCGCCTCGTATACAGGCCCACCGACCGAGCTGAACGAGTCCGACCGGATCGAGTGGATTCCGATCTCCGAGATCCGAGGCATGATCGACCGCCGTGAGGTGGTCAGCAGCGGCAGTCTGGTCGGCCTGCTGTATCTGCTGCTGGACGAGACGACCGGAAACTCGTAGGGGTCAGCCGAAGGCGTCACGCATGCGCTGCTCGAAGGCAAGGACAGGGGCCTCGCGTGCGTAAGGCAGCATTCGGCCGTGAAGTTCCTGGACGTGACTGCTCACTCGTGGTGAGTCGATGGCCGCGACCAGGTCGAGGGCGAGACCGGCGCTGCTGCATGCCTCGTCGAGTTTACCCAGCTGGAGCTGGGCGCTCGCCAGCCAGTAGGCGTGAAAGGCACGGCCTCGCTGCTGATCGGCGTTCTCTCGGCGCAGCCCCTCGGTGATGAGGGGTTCGGCTCGGGCGGGCTCGCCGAGGCGAGCGTAGGCGATGCCGGTGTCGACGAGGAGCTTCGTCTCGTCGAAGTACTGGACCCAGTCAGGCGCCTCGGCCTCATATCCGCGTGAGCCCTCGTACTGGTCACGGGAGCGATCCAAGGCTTGATGGCAACCCTGGGTGTCTCCCAGAGTGGCGTGGGCGAATGCTTCCCGGAGATACAGCATCGACATGACGAGCGGCTGTTCACCACCGGCGCGGGCCGCGTCCTGGGCGCGGCATGCAAGGGCCACGGCATCGTTCGGGTTGCCGTCGTAGGTGGCCAGAAGGCTCATGCAGGACAGCACATTGGCCATGAAGAGGCCATCGCCTCGCGTGTGCGAGAGCTTGAGCGCCTGAGTGAAGTAGGTGCGAGCGGTGCTGTACTGACGGGCGTCGAAGTAGGCCCAGCCGGAAAGCCGTGCCAGCTCGGCTGCAACCCCTTGGAGGTCGTGCCGTAAGCCACCCTCGGCAGAGTCGAGCAGCCGGGCGACATAGCGCAGGTGCCCCACGACCGCCGGCCGCAGGGTCGCACCGCCGTGTGCGTTGTCTCGCCGCCAGTAGTCCTGGACCGAGGAGTGTAGAGCCGTGAGGGTGGAACGGGTGGCACGGCCGTCGACCAGGGCGAGAAGGTCGTCCAAATCTTCTGCGGGTTCGGTGCGCTGCGGTTCGCGCGGTACAGCAGGATGGGACTCAGGCAGCCTCTCCTCGGTGCGGGAGGGGGCAGGGATCTCCCAAGGACGGTGGGCCAGCCCGAGCATTGCACCGGGGATGCGCAGGCCGTCGGCGACGCGTTCGATCACGTCGATGTGTGCCAAGCCGCGCCGCCCGGCCATGATCTCGCCGACTCTGCTCGGTGTCATGCCACACAGTGCGGCGATTCGCGACGGGTAGATCCCTGCCTTGACTTTGACCAGCCGGAAGATGCGGGCGAAGTCCCGAGTGCGACAGGCTTCCTGCCATGCCGCGCTGGCCAGCAGATCGGCCGGAAGAGCCCGGTGGGCCTGCGAGCGTGCCACTCATCCCCCTCACTCGCCCGTCCGGGCGGTCTGGCATGGGACCGACTACTGATGAGATTACCCACGCTGGGTAATCACTGTGACCTGATTCTGTGATCGCCGCAGCGGTGAACTGTGTCCCACAGCCCGCCCGCGACGAGGGGACACGATGCACGCGATGACGACGCACGACCGACAGACCACCCCGTTGCGGTGGCAGATGCAGTTCAGCCCGGTACGCAAATGCGTGCCCCTGGCCCGCAGCCTCGTCTCCAGAACGCTCGCGATCTGGGGATTCGGTCAGGAGGACATCGACCGGGTGGTTCTCGTCTGCGGAGAGCTGTCTGCCAATGCCGTCGAGCACGGCGGCAGACGAGGGCACCTGTTCGAAGTACGGCTGACCGCTGACGGCCCGCGCTGCCTGGTCGAAGTCTCGGATGCCAGCCGCACCCCTCCCCACCCCGTCAAGGCCGGGGAGGACGACGAAGGCGGCCGGGGCCTGCTTCTCGTCTCTGCGCTCTCGGAAGACACCGGCCACCACGACCGTCACCCGATCGGCAAGACCGTCTGGGCCCGCCTGGTCCTCAGCAGCCCGAACGAGGAGTCCGTATGCACGAGCTGATCGCAGCCCCGTATCTCGACCACCACCTCCTCGTACGGCCGGGCAGCCCGAAGGCAGCACGCCTTCCTGTTCACCGGTACGAGGAACTGCGCACCGCGCCAAGCACCTCAGCAGCGCCCGTCTGGCTGGCCGACGTGGCCCGCAAGGCCTGGGAAATCGATCTGAGCGGCCGACGTCTCGAAGAGACTGTGCTGGCCCGCGGCCGGTCCCCCTACGGATACGGGCGCGCCTCGTACGAGCTGAACCTCGGCTGCAACTACGACTGCGAACACTGCTACCTCGGCCTGAAGCAATTCGCCGGCCTGGACTGGCCGCAACGTGAGCGCCTGCTCCACGCCATCCGGGACTCCGGGGTGCTCTGGCTCCAGCTCACGGGCGGTGAGCCGATGATCGACAAGCTGTTCCCCGAGACGTACCGGCTGGCGTACGAACTGGGCATGATGATCGAGATCCTCACCAACGGTTCGCGCCTTGCCACACCGAGGAATCTCGCCTTGCTGACCCGCTTGAGGCCGAACCGGATCACACTCAGCCTGTACGGCGCCACTTCGGATTCCTACGACGGGCTGACCCGGCGCCGAGGCGCGTACCGCATGTTCGTCAAAGGACTGGACGCAGCCCACGAAGCCGGACTGCCCCTCGACCTCGCCTTGATCATCACGCGACAGAACGCTCATGAAGCCGACCTGATGCGCGCTTTCGCCGATCGCTACCGGCTGCCGTACCGCGAGTACACCCACATGTCGCCGACCATCTACGGCGGCGCGGAAACCCTCGCTACCCAGGCCCCGGACCACCTCGCAGATCGTGATCCTTTCAACGGCTGCAACGCCGGCCACACCTTCTTCCACGTCGATCCGCACGGCATGGCTTCCATCTGCAAGGTCGGCCGCGACGAAGCGATCCCCCTCATGACCACGGGAGTCCAGGGCCTGAGCCGCCTGGGCGACATCGCCGACTCCCTGATGCTTCGCACCGGTGGCTGCACCGGCTGCCAACTGTCCGGCACCTGCCGGGTCTGTCGGCCGCTGGCCAAGGTCTACCAGGCGGCGAAGGCACCACTGGACAGGTACTGCCAACATGCGACAACAAGGAGCTGAACCATGACCGCCGTAGCAGTTGAGATCGCCCCCATCCACCCGCCGTCCGAGCCTGATGTGGAGATCATGCTCATCGAGGACGTGGACGCCTTCGCTGTGGCCACCACCCCCGGCTGCGGGGACGACAACCCGTACAACTAACCGCACCCGTCAATCGGGGCTTCCGGCAGCACTTACACCGGAAGCCCCCGTTGGCGGGTAGATCTGGAAACCTGACGGCCATGCCCGCACCCTCCATCACCTTCGACGGTCTCCCCTCTGGCGCGCGCATCGCCATCGAGGCCGAGACCGGACCGATCCTCAGGATCGAAAACGTCTGTGCCGGCCTCAACAGCTCCCTCTCCGCGTTCGTGCACACCACCGGCGGAGTCGTCTTCCTCAAGGGCCTGCGCGCCGACCACCGCTGGGTCTGGACGCAGCAACGTGAGGCGCACATCAACCCGTACGTGACCCCGCTCGCCCCGCGCCTGCTCTTCCACGTCATCGCCGACGGCTGGGACGTCCTCGGCTTCGAGACCATCGCCGGCCACCATGCCGACTACTCCCCAGGCTCCCCCGACCTGCCCAGGGTCACCGGGGCCCTCCGAGAGCTCGCCTCTCTCCCCTGTCCCGGCATCGAGCTCCGGCACGCCGAACAACGTCTGGCCAACTACGTCGCCGACGCCGCGGACGCGGAAGCTTTTGCAGGGAACGCGCTGCTCCACACCGACTGGAACAACCACAACGTTCTCATCACCGGCGACCGGGCCCACCTCGTCGACTGGGGCTGGGCCACCCGCGGAGCCGCCTGGCTCGATCCCGCCCACTGGATCATCTGGCTCATCGCGGCGGGCCACACACCACCTGCCGCAGAAGAGTCGGTCGCGCTTCTTCCCGCTTGGACATCGGCACCACCCCGCGCAGTGAACGCATTCGCCCACGCCAGCGCGAACCTCTGGGAAGAGATCGCAGGATCCGCCCCAGATGACTGGACAAGACACTTGCTCGACGCCGCACGGCTCTGGCAACAGCACCGAAGCAATCGCTCCTGAAATCCAAGGGTCACCGACTGAGTCCGGGCTTTCCCCCGGAACGCACGCATTGCCCCGAGTACCCCGCAGGGACTGAAATGGATCGGTGTTGAAACTTCTCATTCTCTTTTATGCGACCGTGTCAGCTCTGGCGACTGTGGCGATCCCCACTGCGACTCTGTTCGGTTTCGCACTCGTGGCACGTCCCGTCAGAATGCCAGGACGACTGCTCAACCGATGGTCCTTTCTGCGGGACCGCACGGCCTCACGGGTAGAAAATCTGATCAACGAGGCCGAAGGCGCGCTGGACGGGATGGGAGTCCAACATCCGACGCAGTGGGGCGAAGCCGAACTGAAGGTCTGGGACTTGGCCGAGCGGGGCCGTCGGGTGGTCTCCGTCTCCCTCCTTCTCCTGTGTCTCACCACCATCGGCACCGGTGCATTACTCACCACGCTCGTGGAGCACCGCTGGGACATGGCCTTGGAGATATGGTTACCGTCGTATGCGTTCTTGCTGCTCACGGCGTGTTACGTCCAGCTGGACCTGGTAGCTGTCAGACGAGGACGATCCCCTGCCTATGCGCAGTGGGCTGCCGTGAGCACTCTCGTGGCCTGCCAGACCCAGGCAGACGACTGCCAAGCAACCTCCGTGACGACGGCAGAGCTCGGCAGGAACGTGAAGAGGCTCAGCGCGGCGCTCATCACGTACGCCCAATTCGGTGTCTCACATGAACCAGGACCGCGAGCAGCCTTGTTGGCACAATGTGCTGGCATGTCCCAGCAGCTGGAGGGCGCATTCGTAGCCAGTCTTCGTGATCGTTCCAAGGTAACGATGCTTGCCCAGCACATCGTGCACCTGATTGAAGCGCTTGGCCGCCAGGAGCCCTTGAGCATGGTTCCCTCAGCAGAATGTGCGCCTGCCGCGTCCGTGCCCGTAGAGGGGCCCGTCCCGTGGCGGATGGTCATGGCCCACTTCCTGGCCTTCCTCACCGGGCTCGGGCTGATCGCGGGATCCAGGGCCCTTGGGCTCAGCGCCGATTACCTGATTCTCCTCGCTCCGCTGATCTACCTCGTGGTCCAGACCCCCTACTTGACGACAGGCAGAATCCCCATCGCTTTGCGGCACCTCCCACGCCTCACGGCCCCCATACCCGAGCCCGCGTCGGAGAACGAAGTCCGCAATTCCAGCTCCGATGGTTCAGCCACTTCCGTCCGCCCACTCCTGCCGACCCCCCAGAGGAACGACTGAGCCGTCGCATCGCGCTCCACAGGGTGGCCGCCCCGTTCAGGAGCCCGGCAGGAGGTGGCTGTAGCTGTCCGGGTTCTGCTGGAGGTACGTCGCCAGGTTCTGCGCCGGGCGTCCGGTGAGGGTGCGGACGGCGTCCGAGACCGTGGCCAGCTCGCCGGCCGCGATCGCCTCGTACGAGGTGACCCAGCCCTCCAGCTCCCAGTCCTCGGCGCCGTAGTGGGCGCGGGAGGCGTAGGCCTCCTCCGTCGTCTCGGCCACGTACCGGATCGCGCGGCCGGTACGTCGGCTCAGCTCGCCCGCGGCCTCTGCCAGGGTGAACGCCTCCGGGCCCGTGAGGTCGTACGTCGCGCCGTCGTGGGTGTCCGACTCGTCCAGCAGCACCGCTGACGCCGAGTCCGCGATGTCGTCGTGGGAAACCGCCGAGACCCGTCCGTCGCCGCCGGGACCGCGCAGGACGCCGTCGGCGCCCGTCATCCCGGGGATCCCGCCGAGATACCAGCTGTCCCGCAGGAAAGTGTGGCGTGCGCCGGTCATCCGGATGTGCGCCTCCGTGTACCAGTGGTCGCGCGCGAAGGTGAATGTGGCGTCCGGCGCTGCCCCGAGGAACGACACGTACACGATGCGTTCGACGCCTGCGGCCAGTGCGGAGTCCACCGCTGTGGTGTGCGCCATCACCCGGTCCGGGCTCTCGTGCGCCGAGACCAGGAAGAGCGTGTGCGCGCCGTCGAGGGCGCGGCGCATCGCCTCTCCGTCGCCGTAATCGGCGGGCGGCGCGGCGGTGGTGCCGGCGAGGCGGGGCAGCCGTGAGGGATCACGGCCCAGGAGACGCACGGGGACACCCGTCCTGGCCAGCCGCGCGGCCACCCGGCCGCCCACGGCCCCGCTCGCACCGGTCACCGCGACGAGTGGGCTGATCATCGCGCCCCACCCTTCTCCCGCATGGTCACTTCGGTGAGGTGCGGCAGCTGTTCGGTCATCGGGCCACGCTAACAACCTCACCCGCGACAGGGAGTGACGCGCGACCGGGGCGGCGGGGTCGTGCCGCCCCGGCGCTCATGACAGGTGGGCCAGCGGACTGCGGTGGTGCAGCAGCCATCGGTGGTACGCCTCTGCCCGGCGCGCCGCGTCGCGGTAGGCCGCCTCCAGCTCCTCGTACACGGCGCCGGTGTCCGCTCCGGGACGGGAGACCAGCAGCAGTCGCACCGCCAGCGGGTCACCGCGCAGCGGGCGGATCGCCATGTCCTCGCGCGGGCCCGAGGTCGGCTGGCACGGGGCGACGGCCTCGCCGAGGACGACCAGGGACGCGGCGGTGAGGTAGTCGCCGTGCAGGACGGGCGGGTCGAGGCCCGCGGCCCCGAGCACCCGGCGCACGCCGTCCCATTCACCGTCCACCGAGGGGTCGACCATCCAACGGTCACCTGCGAGGTCGTCCAGGTCCACCACCGGCCGTCCGGCCGCCGGATGGTCCCGGGCCAGGGAGATGAACTGCGGTTCACGCTCCAGGAGTACCCGCTGGGTCAGTCCGTCCGGGACGGCGAGCGGGAAGCCCTCCACCTCGTGCACGAAGGCCACGTCGAGCCGGCCGGCCGCCACCGCCCCCAGCAGCGCCTTGGCCGACACATCCACCCGGAGCGAGATGTCGGTGCCGGGCAGCCGTACCCGCAGTCCGCGGAGCCAACCGCCGATGACGCGGCTCGCGGTGGATCCGATGCGCAGACCCGGGCCGCCGGCTCTGGCCGCCTCGGCCTCCGCCGTCGCGGCGCCGATCAGGACGGACATGCCGTCCACCAGAGGACGGGCGCGGCTGAGGACCGCGCGTCCCAGGACGGTCGGCCGGCAGCCGGTCCTCTCACGGCGGAAGAGTTCCGCGCCCATGGTCTTCTCGATGCGTTGGAGCTGGGTCGTCAGGGAGGGCTGGCTGACGCCGAGCCGCCGCGCGGCCCGGTGCAGGCTGCCCGTGTCGGCGATGGCGCAGAGCGCCCTGAGGTGCCTCACCTCGAGCTCCATGACCGCGAGGGTATGGCTGTTCGTACGCCGAGCACCAGATGCCCCAACCGCCATCAACCAGGCCGATTCAGAGGGTGTCGGGGCGAGCCGGCACGTGCGGATTCTGTGTGTTCGCTGTCGAGGCGATAGGGAGGCGCTATCACCGGTTGACATCATCCGCCGCGGGCCCGGCTGCCCCGACACTCTGTCCGTACCCCCCACCCGTTCCCCGTCCGGCCTCCGGACGGGGTTCATCGGACAGGTAGGAGACACCCCCCATGCGTCACCCCAGGACAGCTGTCATGTCAGCCGTGGCCGGCCTCGGCCTCGTCGCCGCGCTCGGCGCCACCCCCGCGGTCGCCGCCGCCCCGTCCCACGCCCCCACCGCTCCGGTGACCGCGACGCAGGCCGGTTACGCCGCCTACGCCGGGTCGGCCGAGAACGCCGCGTCGAACAAGGCCTTCTTCGACGCCGTCATGAAGTCGGTCGCCGAGAAGCGGGCCGCGCACCCGGGTGCCCAGGCGGTCACCGTGGTCTACAACGCCTCCAACGCCCCCACTTTCCGCAGCCAGATAGCGAGCTCCGCCAGCATCTGGAACAGCTCCGTCAGCAACGTCAAGCTGCAGGAGGGCTCGAACGCCGACTTCGACTACCGCGAGGGCAACGACGCCCGGGGCTCGTACGCGAGCACGGACGGACACGGCAGCGGATACGTGTTCCTGGACTACGCCCAGAACGAGCAGTACGACTCGACCCGGGTGACCACCCACGAGACCGGGCATGTGCTGGGACTTCCGGACCACTACGAAGGCCCGTGCAGCGAGCTCATGTCGGGCGGCGGTCCCGGCCCGTCCTGCACGAACTCCTACCCGAACGCCACGGAGAGCTCGCAGGTGAACTCCCTCTGGCAGAACGGCCTGGTGGGCGCCCTCGCCCGCGCCACGTCCTGACACAGCACGACCTGGCACGCTTGTCCTGACACCGGGGCCGTTCCGCATGAGCGGGGCGGCCCCTCGGGGACGGCGGGGTCAATGGGCCCTGGGTCGTCAGGCGAGTTCGAGCGGGAAGGCGCCCCGGTGCCCCGTGCCCGCGCCGTGCGCCGGACGGGGTTCGAACTCCCGGCAGCTCCATATCTCCTGGACGAATCCGGTGCGCCGGTCCCAGAGGCCTGCGACATCGTCCCCGCCCACCACATCACGGTAGGCGTCCTTCGCGCCGCGGAAGCAGGCGAGCCCGCCGGACAGACCGCGGACCGGGGCCGGGAAGTAGTCGGAGAAGGCGCAGGCTATGCATGTCCGCAGATGTACGTCCGGGGGCAGGATCCGCTGGATCGTGGCCAGCGCGGCGGCGAAGTCACCCTCGGCACGGTTCGACTCGTACACCGCCCCGTCCAGATGGAGCGCCAGGAAGAGATCCGGGTCCGTCCTGCGCAGGGACAGCAGGCAGCTGAGCGTGGTGTGGCGGGCCGTGCCGGACACGAGGACCGGGACCGGGAGGTCCCACTCCAGGACGCAGTCGTCGAGTACCCCGTCCACCAGGGCGAACAACCCCTCCGCGACCGGCACACCCGTCACGGGGGCCAGACGGTCGAAGCTATCGCCCTCGAAGTCCGTGCCCCGGACGCGGATACGAAGTTGCTGCCCGTCCGTGGTGAGAATGACCGCCTCGGAACCATCGCGGTCCCGGTACCAGCCTGCCCACGACTCATCTGTCATGAGCAGGGACTGTAGCCGTGCCCCCGCGTCCTCCCCCCGGCGCCCTCCCCTTCAGCGTCCCGGGCGTCCGGGCCCCGTCATCAGGCCTGGGGCTCACGCCACATGGGCCACATCGGCGGGCCCTCGGGGAGGTCGACGGTCCGCCCCATGAAGGTGAAGCCGAGGCGCTCGTACAGAACGCGGCTGCGCGGACTGCTCGCCTCCAGATAGGCCGGGGTCCCCTCC
Source organism: Streptomyces sp. NPDC048565 (assembly GCF_040650935.1). Classification (NCBI taxonomy): domain Bacteria; kingdom Bacillati; phylum Actinomycetota; class Actinomycetes; order Kitasatosporales; family Streptomycetaceae; genus Streptomyces; species Streptomyces sp. NPDC048565. The sequence continues at coordinate 131,510 of NZ_JBEZIH010000014.1, read as the reverse complement.
CGGTCGCACTGCTCCAGAACCCCTCTCATCAGCGCTTCGCCGATACCCTCCCCCTGGCGCTCCGGAGAGACACCGATCATCAGCAGATAAGCGTGGGCGCGGTCATGAGGATGGACGGCGCCGGTCAGTCTCCCCACCAGCTCGGCCCGTTCGTTGTCCGGGTCCGCGGTCTCCCGCATGAGCGCGGGGGTGTCGTCCTCGCCCTCCGGCGCGCCCGCCGGAACGGACAGCCAGAGGGCCGTCGCCGCGCCGTCCTCCAGCAGGTCGACACGGCCGTTGTCCAGCGCGACGTCGGCGAAGACCCCGAGGAACTTCCCGTGCACCGCGCGCCTGTGGTCCTCGTCGGGAAAGACCCAGCTGCTCACCGGATCGTGGTGGAACGCCTCCTCCAGGATCCGTACGATCCGGTCCCTGTCCCGCTGGTCAGCCTGCCGTACTCGTACGCCCATGACCGGCACCGCCCTCTTCGTCCCGTGGAGTTGGTCCTTGCTCCCAACCGACGTACGGAATCCTAGAGTTGAACCTCGGGGCAGGTCACGGGCGACCCTGATTCAGTGGGTTCTGCGAGTGACGAATTCGGCCAGGGCCAGCAGATCTCCGCCGCCGGCCGACGCGGGTACCGCACGGGACAGATGGTGGACCGCCCTGGCCATCCGGTCCGCGGCTGTGGACTGGGCCCAGTCCCGACCGCCGGCCCGGTCGACCGCGTCGGCGGCGCTTCCGACCTCCCCCGCCGTCTCCATGGCGCCCTGGTAGAGCGCGGCGAGCTCGGCGGCGGCCGGGGTGTCCGAGGTGAGCGCCGCGACCACCGGAAGGGACTTCTTGTGGGCGGTCAGGTCCGCACCCACCGGTTTACCCGTACGGGACGTGTCACCCCAGATGCCGATCAGGTCGTCGATGAGCTGGAAGGCGAGACCCGCCTCCCGGCCGAAGCCGTCCATGGCGCGGACCGCGTGTTCCCCCGCTCCGGCGTAGAGCGCGCCGAGGGCGCAGGCGCAGCCGAGCAGAGCTCCGGTCTTGGCCATGGCCATGGCCAAGCACTCGTCGAGCGTGACGTCGTCGGGACCACGGTCCTCCAGGGCGCAGTCCGCCTGTTGTCCCGCGCAGAGCTCGATGACACAGCTGGAGAGCCGCACCGCGGCCTGTGCAGACGCCGGGTGCGGGTCGTCCGCCAGCAGTCTCACGGCGAGGGAGAGCATGGCGTCACCGGTGATGACGGCGTCGGGCACACCGAACACCGCCCAGGCCGTGGGCCGGTGCCGCCGGGTGGTGTCCCCGTCGATGACGTCGTCGTGGAGCAGGGTGAAGTTGTGCGCGAGTTCGACGGCGACCGCCGCCCGCATCGCCGCCTCCGGGTCCCCGCCCAGCGCACGGGCGGCGGCCAGCACGAGCGCCGGCCTGATGGCCTTGCCGGCCTGCCCGGAGGCGGGAGTGCCGTCGGCTTCCTGCCAGCCGAAGTGGTACAGGGCGACCCGGCGGATCGCCCCGGGCAGGGTCTCGACGGCCGCCCTGAGGTGCGGGTCGACGGCGTTACGCGTGTGCTCCAGGAGCGCGGCGGCCTTGTGCCCCTCCATCGCGGCATCCGTACTGGTCATGGTCACGGTCACTCCTTCCGGGCGCCACGGGGCGCCTTGGTCGCGGCCTCGGCCTGCCGGGTCCGGGCGGCGGGGGCAGGGGCGTGTTTCGCAACGCGCCCCTGCCCCCGCCGTCCGGGCCCCGGGGAGCGCGTCACCGCCAGCGGCTCACCTCCACGTTCTCCAGGACGCCGAGGGCGTCCGGGACCAGAATCGCGGCGGAGTAGTACGCGGTGACGAGGTAGGAGATGATCGCCTGCTCGTCGATGCCCATGAAGCGGACCGAGAGGCTCGGCTCCAGCTCGTCGGGGATGCCGGTCTGCTGGAGCCCGACGACGCCCTGTTCCGCCTCACCGGTCCTCATGCAGATGATCGATGTGGTGCGGGCGTCGGTCACCGGGATCTTGTTCGACGGGAAGATCGGCACCCCCCGCCACGCGGGCACGTGGTGTCCCCCGACCTCCACGCTCTCCGGCACCAGGCCGCGCTTGTTGCACTCGCGGCCGAACGCGGCGATGGCGCGCGGATGGGCGAGGAACAGCTTCGATCCACGCCGCCGCGACAGCAGTTCGTCCATGTCGTCGGGGCCGGGCACTCCGTCGTGGGGCTGGAGCCGCTGCCCGTAGTCGCAGTTGTTGAGGAGGCCGAACTCCCGGTTGTTGATGAGCTCGTGTTCCTGGCGCTCGCGCAGCGCCTCGACGGTGAGCCTCAACTGCTGCTCGGTCTGGTTCATCGGCTGGTTGTAGAGGTCGGCGACCCTGCTGTGGACCTTCAGCACGGTCTGGGCGACGCTCAGTTCGTATTCACGGGGCGCCGACTCGTAGTCGACGTAGGTGTGCGGGACGACGCTCTCCCCCACATGTCCCGCGGACAGGTCGATCTCCGCCTCGCCGTAGTGGTTGGTCCGCTGGTGCGGGATGGCCAGCAGCCCCGCGAGATGGTCGCGGAGCGAGTCCGCGCGGGCCGCGAGATTGAGCACGTCCGACCGGCGCAGGGTCAGGAGCGTGCAGGCGGTCACCGCGCGGGCCGTGTAGTCCCAGGTCGCGTCGGCATCGAGCAGGACCTGGTCGCCGAAGTACGAGCCGTCGGCGAGGACTCCGAGGACCGTCTCGTCGCCGTAGGGGCCGGCTCCGATCTTCTCGATCCTGCCGTGGGCCAGCAGATGGACCCGGTCGGCCGCATCGCCCGACTCGACGAGCACCTCGCCGGCCGCGACATCGCGCTGTTCGCACCTGCGCGCCAGCTCGGACAGGACCTCCTCGTCGCCGAAATCGCGCAGGGCGGGGAGTTCGCCGAGCTCCGCGGGGATGACCGCGACCCGGTCCCCCGTCTGGACGAAGGTCACCCTGCCGTCCCCGACCGAATAGCTCAGCCGCCGGTTCACCCGGTATGTGCCGCCCTGCACCTGCACCCACGGCAGCATGCGCAACAGCCACCGCGAGGTGATCTCCTGCATCTGCGGGGCGGACTTGGTCGTCGTCGCGAGGTTCCGCGCAGCCGCTGTGCCGAGACTCTGCTGCGGCGGCTGCGTGTCGCGAACCTCTTCACCAACGGACATCCGACATCCTCTCGATCATGGGCTGACCTGCGAGAAGAAGACTTCCAGCTGAAGGACACGACGCGCTATTACACAAAAGAGTGTGACTAATCGGGCCCGGGACGGGAACATTGCCCGCGCCCGGGCACAACCACGCCATCGGACCTAGGACTTCAGCCCGCCCGCCGCCTGGGACCTCCGCCCGTTACGGCGCCGCGCACAGCTGCCTAGCGTTCTCGCCATGGATACGACAGGCACCCTCGACGAGGCACTCCAGCGGCTGCACACCTCGGGTCCCGAGCGGCTCGGTCGGCTCACCAACCACGCACCGATGGCCGTCGAGGCCCTCGCCGCCCGCGGTCAGGCGGCGGCCGTGCACCGCTGGCTCGACGTCTACGCGTCCAGGCTCGAGGAGTTCCCGGACGGCGTGGAGCCGGTCACGGACGCCGACTGGCGCGAGGCCCTGGGCGACCCGCGACGCGCGGCCGACTGGATCGGACACTTCGGCCGCGAGCTCGCCGAGCGCCCCTGGCGCGAGGTGCTCGCCTTGTGGTGGCCCCGCCTCCTGCCCGGCATGTACGGCGGATCGACGCACCCGGTGATCCGCGTGGGGCATGCCGTACGCACACTCCTGGCGGGCGATGTCACCGAACCGCGGCTGACCGAACTCGCCCACGGCCTTGGTTACTGGGCGGCCCGCCACCACCCCGTCACGGGACTCGTCCCCGTGCCCGGCGCCGAAAGCGCCGAAGCGGCTCTCGACGCCGTGGAGCCCGTCGCCGAACGGACGGGCGGCTTCCCCGCCCGGCTCGGCGGCGTCAGGAGTCTTCCGGTGTGGGCCACCGGCGTCACGGACCCGGCCGATGCGCGGCACCGGCTCGCCGAACTGGTCCGGGCGGCCACCCACCGGTACGCCACACACGGCCACGGCCAGGAGACGATGCTGGTCCACGCCGCCACCGCCCCCAACGCCGTCCTGCGCACCCTCCCCGCGCTCCCGCGGGCCCTGTGGGTGCCGAGCCTCCGGGCCGCCTGGACGGCCTCCGCCGCGGTGACCGCCATGTACGCGCCGGATGCCCCGGTTGCGTACGTACCACCGGGGCGGGTCACGCCCGAGGAGGTCGTGGAGCGGGCCCTGGCGCACGGGGACGAGCACGTCATCAAGCTGACCGACACGGCCCTGGACATCGGCGACGAGCGGGCGCTCGCCGCGGCTCTGCGCGCCGTCGAGCTCAGCGAACCCCTGCGGTAGGGGCCCGGGCGGTCAGTGCGCGAGCGGCGCTCCCGACACGACGACCTTGCCCGGGTTGAGGATGCCGTGGGGGTCGAGGGCCGCCTTGACCGCACGCTGCATGGCGAGGTTGACGGGGCCCACCTCGCGGTCCATGCCGCCCATCTTCAGCAGGCCGACGCCGTGTTCACCGGTGACCGTGCCGCCGAAGGAGATCGCCGCGTCGAGGATGTCGTCGAAGGCGAGCTGGGCGCGCGCCCTGGCCGCGTCGTCGCCGGGCTCGGTGATGATCAGGGGGTGGAGATTCCCGTCCCCGGCGTGGGCGATGTTGGCGATGAGGACGTCGTGCGCGCCGGCGATCTCCTCGATGCGCGCGAGCATCCGCGGCACCAGGGACCGCGGCACGACCACGTCCTCGGTGAGCACGGGCCCCAGTCGCTCCAGCGCGGGATAGGCGAGCCGGCGGGCCTGGAACAGGGCGTCCGCCTCCGCCTGGTCGGTGGAGACCTCGGCCCAGGCCGCGCCGGCCTCCGCGAAGCAGGCCCGTATCGCCTCGGCCTCGGCGTCGCCCGCCGCTCCCGGGGTGTCCACGCGGCCGAGCAGGATCGCGTCCGCGTCCGACGACAGCCCCATGTTCTTCCACTCGTCGACGGCCTTCAGGCAGTGCCGGTCGAGGAGTTCGAGCGCCGAGGGCACGATGCCCGCGGCGCTCACCCGGCTCACCGCGTCGCCGGCGGTGACGACCGAGTCGAAGAAACCCGCCACCGTGCGCTCGGCGGGCCGCGCGCCGCGCAGCTTCACGGTGATCTCGGTGATCACGCCGAGGGTGCCCTCGGAGCCCACGAACAGACCGCACAGGTCGTAGCCGGCGACACCCTTCGCGGTCTGCCTGCCGACCCGCACGGTTTCACCGAGACCGTTGACCACTTCGAGCCCGAGTACGTAGTCGCGGGTCACGCCGTACTTGACGCAGCACATGCCTCCGGCGTTGGTGGCCGTGTTGCCGCCGATGGTCGACCAGGGCGAGCTCGCGGGGTCCGGCGGGTACCAGAGGCCCTGCTCGGCGCACGCGGCACGCAGATCGTCGTTGACGACGCCCGGCTGGACGACGGCGATGCGCTCCACCGGGTCGATGCGCAGGATCCGGTTCATGTCCTCGAAGGAGAGGACCACCGCGCCGTCCACCGCGTTGGCCCCGCCCGAAAGGCCCGTACCGGCGCCGCGTGGGATCACCGGGATCCGGTGTTCGACGCAGTACGCGACGACGGCCCGCACCTCTTCGGTGTCCTGGGGCCGCACGACGGCCAGGGGCAGCCCCGCCGGGGCCCACTCCGCCTCGTCGTGCGCGTAGCGGCCCAGACTGTCCGGGTCGGTGATGACCTTGTCCGCCGGTATTCCGTCGGCTGCGTTCGGCTTCGGCACGGCCGCTGACCACCTCTCTCGCCCACGCGTACCCCGCATCCGTCGCGAGGCCGCACCCTTCCATGATGACGCGGCCGGTCGCGGACGTAACGGGCGCCCTAAGTTGCATCTCATATGCAACTTAAATAGCCTGCCGTCATGCGGCTGACGAGATTCACCGACGTGGCGCTCCGGGTACTCATGCGCCTGACCGTCACGGAGCAGAACGAGGACCCGCCGACCACCCGCGAGGTGGCGGCCACCATGCAGGTGCCGTACACCCACGCGGCGAAGGTCGTCGCCCGCCTCCAGCACCTCGGTCTGATCGACGCGCGGCGCGGGCGGGGCGGGGGGCTCTCCCTCACCACCGCCGGCCGCTCGGCCTCGATCGGCACCCTGGTGAGGCAGCTGGAAGGGCCGGCCGAGGTGGTCGAATGCGAGGGCAGCACGCCGTGCCCCCTGCGCTCCGCCTGCGTGCTCCGCTCCGCACTGCGCCGGGCCGAAGAGGCGTTCTACGCCTCTCTCGACCCGCTCACGGTCGGCGATCTCGTCTCCTCCCCCACCGGCCCGCTGCTGATCGGCATCAGTCGCGGCCGCCCCGCTCCCGGCTGATCCGCCCGCGCCCGCCCCCACGCACGCCCCGCGCGTGCCGGGCGGTTCACGCCGCTTGAAAATACGCATCCAAGATGCCAATTAACTGGCGACCGCACCGCGGTCCGCCCTCACACCCGAGGAGTCAACCGATGCTCTCCGAGACATCGACCGCCACCGTCCGAGCCACACTCCCCGCCGTGGGGGCGGCCATCGGGGACATCGCCGACCTCTTCTACCGGAAGCTGTTCGACGCCCACCCCGAGCTCCTCCGGGACCTGTTCAACCGGGGCAACCAGGCCTCGGGCACCCAGCGCCGGGCGCTCGCCGGGTCGATCGCCGCCTTCGCCACCCAGCTCGTCGAGCACCCGGACATCCGGCCGGATGTGATGCTGGGCCGCATCGCCAACAAGCACGCCTCCCTGGGCATCACCGCCCCGCAGTACGAGATCGTGCACACCCACCTCTTCGCCGCCATCGCCGAGGTGCTGGGCGACGCCGTCACCCCCGAGGTCGCTGCGGCCTGGGACGAGGTCTACTGGCTGATGGCCAACGCCCTGATCGCGATCGAGGAACGGCTCTACGCACAGCGGGGAGTGACGGCGGGCGACGTCTGGCGCGAGTGGACGGTGGCCTCCCGCACCGAGGACACCGCCGACGTGGCCACCTTCCGGCTCGTCCCGTCCGACGGCGCGCCCGCTCCCGCCTTCCGGCCCGGCCAGTACGTCTCCGTACAGGTGGAACTCCCCGACGGCGCCAGGCAGATACGCCAGTACAGTCTCACCGGAGCGCCCGGAGCGCCCGGAGCGCCCGAAGCGGACCTGCGCTCCTTCTCCGTCAAACGAGTACGCGGCGGGACGGGCCCGGACGGCGAGGTCTCCGCGCACCTGCACGCACGGCTGCGCGCGGGCGACCGGCTGCGCGTCTCGGCGCCGTACGGCGACCTGGTGCTCGACGGTTCCGACGTCCCGCTGCTCCTCGCCTCGGCCGGTATCGGCTGCACCCCCATCCTGTCGATGCTGGATCACCTGGCGCAGGAGGGGCACAGCTCACCCGTCACCGTGGTGCACGGCGACCGGTCGCCCGCCGACCACGCGCTGCGCACGGACCACGCGGCGCTCACCGGAAAGCTCCCGGACGCCTCCGCGCACTTCTGGTACGAGGCCCCGGAGCCCGGACATCCCGCCGACCGCACCGGCACGGTCGACCTGGACACCCTTCCGGTCGCCCCCGGCACCCGCGCCTATCTCTGCGGCCCGCTCCCGTTCATGCGCGCCGTACGCTCGCAGCTGCTGACGAAGGGAGTGGCGTCGGCCGACATCCACTACGAGGTGTTCGGCCCCGACCTGTGGCTGGCCCAGGACTGACTGTCCGGATCAAATCGCACACGACGCGAACAGGGTCCGTACAGGTTTACCGGAGCCTCATGTTCCGGTACAAGCGCTGTACGGACACGCTCCCCTGCCAGCGAAGGAGTCGGCCATGTCCTCACCCATGTCCGCCAGCAATTTCGTCAAGGCCCTCAAGAACGAGGGGCTCACAGTCGTCCAGGTCGGCGACTGGAGCACCCACACCCGCAGCCACAAGGGCCCCTGGGGGCCGGTGCACGGTGTGATGCTGCACCACACCGCCACGAAGGGCACCGACCGCACCGTCGAGATCTGCCGTGACGGCCGCACGGACCTGCCCGGCCCGCTCTGCCACGGTGTCATCGCCAAGGACGGCCGGGTCCATCTGGTCGGCTACGGCCGCACCAACCACGCCGGCCTCGGCGACGACGACGTCCTGCGCTCCGTCATCGCCGAGAAGCGGCTCCCGGCGGTCAACGAGGCCGTCACCGACGGGAACCGGCACTTCTACGGCTTCGAGTGCGAGAACCTCGGCGACGGGGAGGACCCGTGGCCCGCCGTCCAGCGCGAAGCCATCGAGGCGGCGGCAGCCGCGGTCTGCCGTTTCCACGAGTGGGAGGCGCCCTCGGTGATCGGGCATCTGGAGTGGCAGCCCGGCAAGATCGATCCACACGGCTTCTCGATGCCCGGTATGCGGGGCCGCGTCCATGACCGGCTGAAGTAGACGTCACCCGACGGCAGCCGATCCGGACAGCACACGGGCAGCACACCGTCCGGGCAGCACGCGACCCGGACAGCACACAATGAGGGCATGACCGGCGAAGCGCTCGACCTCTCCCGGCTGCAGCCGGTGCTCCCTTCACCCCTGCAGCCGGCCGAGGACGAGCGCTTCTCACAGCACGGCGTGGCGCTGCTGCTCAAGCGCGACGACCTGATCCACCCGGACCTGCCGGGCAACAAATGGCGCAAACTCGCTCCCAACCTCCGGGCCGCCGCCGGGCGTACGGTGCTGACCTTCGGCGGGGCGTACTCGAACCACCTCCGGGCGACGGCCGCCGCCGGGCGTCTGCTGGGCTTCCCCACCGTCGGTGTCGTACGCGGCGACGAGCTGGCAGGGCGCCCGCTGAACCCGTCACTCGCACAGTGCGCGGCCGACGGCATGCGTCTGCACTTCGTGGACCGGGCGACCTACCGCGCGAAGGCCTCCCCCGACACCCTGGACGGCCTGCTGAGCCTCTTCGGGGAGTGCCTGGTCGTCCCGGAGGGCGGCAGCAACGCAATCGCCGCACAGGGCTGCACAGCGCTCGGCCGCGAACTGCGCGGCCGGACCGGCACGGTGGCGGTCGCCTGCGGCACGGGCGGCACCCTCGCGGGACTGGCCGCGGGGCTCGGCGACGGGCAGCGCGCCCTGGGCGTCCCCGTCCTGCGCGGCGGGTTCCTGGCAGCGGCGGTACGCGACCTCCAGCGGGAGGCATTCGGCGCCCCGGCCGGGCGGTGGTCGCTTGACGAGCGCTTCCACTTCGGCGGGTACGCCCGCACCACACCGGAGCTGCACGCCTTCGCCGACGACTTCGAGGACCGGCACGGGCTGCCCGTCGAGCGGCTCTACGTGGCCAAGCTCCTGTACGGGCTGACCGTGCTGGCCGGGGAGGGCGCCTTCGCACCGGGGTCCACGGTCACCGCGGTGATCACCGGCCGTCCCGAGCCGTCGTGAGCCGCCCGCGGCACGGTCACGCGCCGTCCGACTCCCGGTAGGCGGCGGCCTCCTCCAGATCGAGACGCCGCAGCAGGGCCCGCAGCATCTCGTCGTCGATCCGCCGCTCGTCCCTGAGACGTACGAAGACCTCCCGCTCGGCCGCGATCATGTCGCGCGCCAGGCGCCGGTAGGTCTCGTCCGCCGACTCCCCGGTGACCGGGTTGGCCGCGCCGAGCCTCTCCCACACGGCGTTGCGGCGCCGCTCCATGACGGCGCGCAGCCGTTGCAGGAGCGGGTCGGGCAACGCGTTGCGCGGGTCGGCGAGCAACGCGTCGAGGGCGGCGTCCGCGGCCGTGGACGCCGCGTTCTGCGCCTGCGCCTCGGCCAGCGTCCCGTCGCGCGCGCTGCGCCCGGGCAGCTTCAGCACGCGCACCAGGAGGGGCAGGCTCAGCCCCTGCACGACCAGCGTCCCGATGACGGTGGTGAAGGTCAGGAACAGCACCAGATTGCGCGCGGGGAAGGCCTCCCCGTCGTGCGCGACCATCGGGATGGAGAAGGCGATGGCCAGCGAGACGACGCCCCTCATCCCGGCCCAGCCGACGATCAGGGGCGAGCTCCAGGGCGTCGGCCCCTCGCGCTTCCTGATGCGCTTGGAGAGCAACGGTGGCAGGTAGCTCGCCGGGTACACCCAGACGAAGCGCACCACGACCACCGCCACGAACACGAGGACCGCGTAGCCGAACGCCTCGGCGACGCCGTACGAGCCCAGCCCTCTGAGCACGAAGGGCAGCTGCAGCCCGATGAGCGCGAAGACGGCGGACTCCAGGACGAACGCGATCATCTTCCAGACGGCCGCCTCCTGGAGCCGTGTGGCGAAGTCGACCTGCCAGGAACGGTGCCCCAGATAGAGCGCGACGACGACCACGGCGAGCACCCCGGACGCGTGCACCCGCTCCGCCGCCGCATAGGCGGCGAAGGGGATCAGCAGCGACAGGGTGTTCTGGAGCAACGCCTCCCCGAGGTGCGTACGCAGCCAGTGCAGCGGCACCATCAGCACCAGACCGATGCCGATGCCCCCGACGGACGCCAGCAGGAATTCGCCGACCCCCGCGCCCCAGCTCATGCCCTCGCCGACCGCGGCGGCCAGGGCCACCTTGAAGGCGGTGATCGCGGTGGCGTCGTTCACCAGGGACTCGCCCTGGAGGATCGTGGTGACCCGGGCGGGCAGCCCGACCCTGCGGGCGATCGCGGCGGCCGTGACGGCGTCCGGCGGGGCGACCACCGCGCCGAGCACCAGTGCGGCGGTGAGCGGCAGGTCCGGCACGAGGAAATGGGCCAGCCACCCCACGGCGACCGTCGCGAAGAGGACGTACCCGACGGAGAGCAGCGCGACCGGCCGCAGATTGGCCCGCAGGTCGAGGTACGAGCTGTCGACCGCGGCCGTGTACAGCAGCGGCGGCAGGAGCAGCGGCAGCACGATGTGCGCGTCCAGCGTGTAGCTCGGCACTCCCGGCAGATAGGAGGCCAGCAGGCCGGTGGCGACCAGCAGCAGCGGCGGGGGCACCGGTGTACGGCGGGCGGCACCGGCGACCGCCGCACTTGCCGCCACGAGTGCCACCAGCGGCAATGCGTCCATCTCGCGTCCTCACATCCGGCGTCCCCACATCCGACGTAACGACCTCGCCCGGTCGTAACGTGGCCATCATGAGTGAGTGCCTTCACGTATCCGGACTGCCGCGCCCCGAACCCGCCCCGCTCAGCGACACCTGCGAGGAGTGTCTCAAGGCCGGCACGCACTTCGTGCAGCTGCGGCTCTGCCTCGCCTGCGGGCATGTGGGGTGCTGCGACTCCTCGCTGCTGAAGCACGCCACAGCGCACTTCGAGGCGACCGGCCATCCGGTGATGCGCAGCTTCGATTGCGCCGAGAGCTGGCGCTGGTGCTTCGTGGACGGTTCGATCGTCTGACGCCTGGGTACGTCAAACCGGCGCCGGTTCTTCGCAATTGACCGCCGCAGACCACTAGCCACTGTGTGTACTCATATGCTTACCATGAGTAATCATAGGGTCGCGGTCTCGGCGACACGGCATCATGGGTCGCGACAACGTCGCCGAACCAGAGAACCGACGACGGACCGTATGGCCCCGGGCACGCGTCCCGGAGCCCTCGAACGAGTTTGTGCCACCTTGGAGGTGAGGGTGTCCCAGATCGCAGGCGAGCCCGGGAACCAGGACTTCGTAGAGGTCCGGCTGCCCGCTGCGGGTGCCTACCTGTCGGTGCTGCGTACGGCCACGGCCGGTCTCGCAGCGCGCTTGGACTTCACTCTCGACGAGATCGAGGATCTTCGCATCGCGGTCGACGAGGCCTGCGCGATCCTGCTCCAGCAGGCCGTGCCGGGCTCCGTCCTCAGCTGCGTCTTCCGACTCGTCGGCGATTCCCTCGAGGTGACCGTCTCGGCCCCCACGACGGACGGCCGCGCCCCCGAGCGCGACACCTTCGCCTGGACGGTGCTCTCCGCGCTGGCCGGCAAGGTCGACTCCACGGTCGCCGACGACCGTACGGTCAGCATCAGCCTCTACAAACAGCGCGGCGCGGGACCCGGGTCGGCGTGAGCGACGGGAACGGGGACGGTCCTGTGCGGGACGAGACGATCCGGTCGGGGCCGGTGCGCCCGGCAGCCCTCCCGGAGCAGCAGGCCCGGCCGCACCCGGAAGGCGGGGCGGACGGCGACGGTGCCCAGGAGCGCCCGGCCGCGGCGGAGCAGTCACAGGCGGAGCGGGGCGGCCGGATGAGCGAGCACGGACACCACGATCCACACGACCGCAGCGGCGCACGGGCACTCTTCATCGAGCTCCGGGAGCTTCCCGACGGCTCGGTGGAGAAGGCCGAACTGCGCAACCGGCTGGTCCGGATGCATCTGCCGCTCGTGGAGCACCTGGCCCGCAGATTCCGCAACCGCGGCGAGCCGCTGGACGACCTGACACAGGTCGCCACGATCGGCCTGATCAAGTCGGTCGACCGGTTCGACCCGGACCGCGGCGTCGAGTTCTCGACGTACGCGACCCCCACGGTCGTCGGCGAGATCAAGCGGCACTTCCGGGACAAGGGCTGGGCGGTGCGGGTCCCGCGGCGCCTCCAGGAGCTGCGGCTCTCGCTGACCACGGCCACCGCCGAGCTCTCCCAGCAGCACGGCCGCTCCCCCACCGTGCACGAGCTGGCGGAGCGCCTGGGCATCTCGGAGGAGGAGGTCCTGGAGGGGCTGGAATCGGCCAACGCCTACAGCACCCTCTCGCTCGATGTCCCGGACACGGACGACGAGTCACCCGCGGTCGCGGACACCCTGGGCTCGGAGGACGAGGCGCTGGAGGGCGTCGAGTACCGCGAGTCGCTCAAGCCGCTGCTGGAGGACCTGCCGCCCCGCGAGAAGCGGATCCTGCTGCTGCGCTTCTTCGGCAACATGACCCAGTCGCAGATCGCACAGGAGGTCGGCATCTCCCAGATGCACGTCTCCCGCCTCCTGGCCCGCACGCTCGCTCAGCTGCGCGAGCGGCTGCTCGTCGAGGAGTAGCAGGGCCGGCCCGTCCGCCACGAGCAGGGCTCGGCAAGCCACGAGCAGGGCTCGGCGAGCCATGAGCAGGGCCGGCCATGAGCGGGCCCTGCGGGTCCGCCCAGGCCGGGTCAGGCGTCGGGGGTCGTGCGCGGCCCCCGACGGATACCCAGCGCCGCCAGCGTCGTGGGGTCGAACAGCAGCACGAGTGACGTCACGGCGACCGCCGCCAGGACGATGCCCGCCGGGATCAGGGCGCCCTGGGACCGCAGCAGCGTCCAGGCCACCGGCAGCGCCATGAGCTGGGTGATGAGCGCGGGGCCACGGCTCCAGCTGCGCCGCCGCAGCAGCCCGCGGGCGGCGAACAGCGGGATCAGACCGAGCGCGACCAGCGTGAGTCCACCCATCTCGGCCTGCTGCATGCTGTCGGGCCTGCCGAACAGTCCGACGGCCAGCATGTAGATCCCGCCGACGACGAGAGCCGCGCCTTCGAGCGCGTTGAGTGCGGCCAGTGCGGCGATCCGGCCCGGCTTCTCCTGGCCGGCCGACGGCGACGGAGAGGGCGCGTTCTGCTGAGTGCTCACGCCTTTCAGATTCGCATCCCGGGCGCCCGGATGCGAAGCCGGGTCCGGAGCGGGCACCCCGGGGGCGGCCCGTCACTCCGCGTGAGCAGTCATGGACCCGGTGGATCGGGACTTCAGGGCGGTACCGCGCGGTAGGTACCCTGGCGGGCATGCGCGCACTTCTCGTGGTCAACCCAGCTGCCACCACTACCAGCGCGCGGACCCGTGACGTGCTGATTCACGCCCTGGCGAGCGAGATGAAGCTGGACGCCGTGACCACCGAATACCGCGGGCACGCCCGCGACCTGGGGCGGCGTGCCGCCGACTCCGACGACATCGACCTGGTGGTCGCACTCGGCGGCGACGGCACGGTCAACGAGGTGGTCAACGGACTCCTGCACAACGGCCCCGACCCCGAGGGGCTGCCGAGCCTCGCCGTGGTCCCCGGCGGTTCGACCAATGTGTTCGCCCGCGCCCTGGGCGTCCCCAACGACGCCGTGGAGGCGACGGGCGCCATCCTCGACGCACTCGCGGCCCGCAGTGAGCGCACGGTGGGCCTCGGCCTGGCGGCCGGCACCCCGGGCACGGCGGACGAAGCCGTCCCCGGCCGGTGGTTCACCTTCTGCGCGGGACTCGGTTTCGACGCGGGCGTCATCGGCCGGGTCGAACAGCAGCGAGAGCGCGGCAAGCGGTCGACCCACGCGCTGTACGTGCGCCAGGTACTCAGGCAGTTCATGGACGACCCGCACCGGCGCAACGGCCGGATCACCCTGGAGGTCCCCGGCCAGGACCCGGTCACCGACCTCGCGCTGTCGATAATCTGCAACACCGCACCCTGGACCTACCTGGGGAACCGTCCGATATACGCCTCTCCGAAGGCGTCCTTCGACAGCGCCCTGGACATCCTCGGCCTCAAGCGCCTCTCCACTCCCGCCGTGACCCGGTACGCCACCCAGCTGCTCACTTCGAGCCCGGAGAAGGGCCCGCACGGCAAGCACGCCGTGTCCCTGCACGACCTCACAGACTTCACCTTGCATTCAAAGGCCCCACTACCCTTCCAGATGGACGGTGACCACCTGGGGCTGCGCACGAGCGTGACGTTCACAGGCGTACGCCGTGCACTGCGTGTGATTGTGTGAGTGGAAGCGCCGAAAGTCCTTTAACTCGAACGTTTGGGCTGGCCCCCACCCCTTAGAAGTACGGCTGTGACCTAGTCGACACCGAGGAATCAAAAAAAACTTTCCAGAAGGGGTTGTATCCGTCGTCGAGGTTTGGGAATCTCTATATGGCGATCGGGACGGCCCGGAACACCGGCCTCCACTGAGAGCCAGAACCCCTCCTCACCACAAAAGGACCACATCCAGTTCATCTGGACGTCGGACCTTCGTCTGCGGGGGGATTCGTGAAAGCGTTCACATTCACAAGCACCAGCATGTAATACCAAGGAGAGGTAGCAGCCATGGACTGGCGTCACAACGCCGTTTGTCGTGAGGAAGACCCCGAGCTGTTCTTCCCCATCGGCAACACCGGTCCTGCGCTGCTGCAGATCGAGGAAGCCAAGGCCGTCTGCCGTCGCTGCCCCGTCATGGAGCAGTGCCTGCAGTGGGCGCTCGAGTCCGGCCAGGACTCCGGCGTCTGGGGTGGCCTCAGCGAGGACGAGCGCCGCGCAATGAAGCGCCGCGCCGCTCGCAACCGGGCGCGTAACGCCAGCGCCTGACCGACGCCCCCGTACCACGAGCCTCAGCCAGGCGGCGCGTACAGAGCGTACGCACAGCCCCGCCTTCGAGTCGCAGCGCGCAGTACCCCCGAAGCGCATCGCACCGTGAGCACCACGCAGTAGGCCCGGACCGTCACCACGGTCCGGGCCTACTGCTGTGCGGGGCCCGCTACTTGTCGGCCGGCACCGGGATGTCGAGCACCACCTGAGTGCCGCGCACCGGGGCGGGAACCATGCCGAAGGTGCCGCCCAGCTCGCCCTCCACCAGGGTCCGCACGATCTGGAGCCCCAGATTTCCGGCCCGTTGGGGATCGAACCCCTCGGGCAGCCCGCGCCCGTCATCCGTCACGGCGATCAGCAGCCGGCCGTCGGCCGGTGAGCCGCCGCGCGACGCGGACACCTCCACCGTGCCGGACTCGGCCACGGTGAACGCGTGTTCCAGGGCGTTCTGCAGGACTTCGGTGAGCACCATCGAGAGCGGAGTGGCCACTTCCGCATCGAGAATCCCGAAGCGCCCCGTGCGCCGGCAGGTGACCTTTCCGGGTGAGATCTCGGCCACCATCGCGATCACCCGGTCGGCGATCTCGTCGAACTCGACCCGCTCGTCCAGATTCTGGGACAGCGTCTCATGGACGATGGCGATCGAACCGACGCGCCGCACCGCCTCGTTGAGCGCCTCACGGCCCCGCTCGGAGTCCATCCGGCGCGCCTGGAGCCGCAACAGGGCTGCCACGGTCTGGAGGTTGTTCTTCACCCGGTGGTGGATCTCCCGGATGGTGGCGTCCTTGGTGATCAATTCCCGCTCACGGCGGCGCAGTTCCGTGACGTCACGCAGCAGCACCAGCGAACCGATGCGTACACCCTTGGGCTTGAGCGGAATGGCGCGCAGCTGGATGACCCCGCCGGCGCCCTCGACCTCGAACTCCCGGGGCGCGTACCCGCTCGCCACCTTGACCAGAGCCTCGTCCACCGGGCCGCGCGAGGGTGCGAGTTCGGCGGTCGTCGCGCCGAGGTTGTGGCCCACGAGGTCCGAGGCCAGGCCGAGCCGGTGGTAGGCGGAGAGGCCGTTGGGGCTGGCGTACTGCACGACTCCGTCGGCGTCGAGCCTGATCAGCCCGTCGCCGACACGCGGCGACGCGTCCATGTCGACCTGCTGGCCGGGGAAGGGGAAGGAGCCGGCGGCGATCATCTGGGCCAGGTCGGAGGCGGACTGGAGGTAGGTGAGCTCCAGCCTGGACGGCGTGCGCACGGTGAGCAGGTTGGTGTTGCGGGCGATGACCCCGAGGATCCGGCCCTCCCTGCGCACGGGAATCGACTCGACCCGGACGGGCACCTCCTCCCGCCACTCCGGATCCCCCTCACGCACGATGCGGCCCTCGTCGAGGGCGGCGTCGAGCAGCGGCCTGCGGCCGCGCGGCACGAGGTGGCCGACCATGTCGTCCTGATAGGAGGTGGGGCCGGTGTTGGGCCGCATCTGCGCGACGGAGACGTAGCGGGTCCCGTCGCGGGTCGGCACCCACAGGACGAGGTCGGCGAAGGACAGGTCGGAGAGCAGCTGCCACTCCGAGACCAGCAGATGGAGCCACTCGAGGTCGGTGTCACTCAGGGCTGTGTGCTGTCGGACAAGGTCGTTCATGGAGGGCACAGACGCGAGCGTACCTGTGAAGACGAGGTGGATCCGAACCGAACGGCCCATGGATACGTGACACTGTGGGAGCGCGGGCCAGGACAGGAGAATGTCCGCGCACACGGATGGACATGGACTATTGGTCTAGTCCACAATGCACCACGTGGGGGCGCTACGGTCAGACCTGACCCCTGCCGCACGAACAGACCTCCGCTCTCCCCGCACAGGAGAGCGGACCGAGGTATCCGGCGCTCTCTGCCCTGACTGCGCCGGTGCCTCCAGTGGCCGGAGGCACCGCACACCGCCGGCCAGGCAGGGCCTGCCGAGAGGCGGGCCCGTAGCTCCGGGCTGCGGTGCCGGACGGGCCGAGGGTCCCGTCCTGGCGCCGCGGCCCGCGGGTGTTTCCGGGGGTGTTCCCCCCGCGGACGGAGCCGTCCGCCGACAGGGCGACAAGCAGTGACGCAACCGTGGACGGTTCACCTCCGGGCCACGGCGTTCTGCTAGATTGGGGCCCCATATTGGTCTATACCACATGACGCCACTCTTCAGATCGGCAGGCACAGCGTGGAAGTTGTCATCGTCCCGGACGCCACGACAGGCGGCGAACTGATCGCGGAGGCCATCGCGGCCCTGCTGAGCCGCAAGCCCGACGCCCTGCTCGGCGTGGCCACAGGATCGACCCCGCTGCCCATCTATCAGGCCCTCACCGCGAAGGTCCGCTCCGGCTCCGTGGACGCGTCGCGCGCCCGCATCTGCCAGCTCGACGAGTACGTCGGGCTGCCCGCCGGCCACCCCGAGTCGTACCGCTCGGTCGTGCTGCGCGAGGTCATCGAGCCGCTCGGCCTGTCCGAGAAGTCCTTCATGGGCCCTGACGGCGCCGCCGAGGACGTACAGGCGGCCTGCGAGCAGTACGACAAGGCCCTGTCCGAGGCGGGCGGGGTGGACCTCCAGCTGCTCGGTATCGGCACCGACGGGCACATCGGCTTCAACGAGCCGTGCTCCTCCCTCGCCTCGCGCACCCGCATCAAGACGCTGACCGAGCAGACCCGGATCGACAACGCGCGCTTCTTCGACGACGACATCGAACAGGTGCCCCGCCACGTCATCACCCAGGGCATCGGCACGATCCTGGAGTCCCGCCACCCGGTCCTGCTGGCCACCGGCGAGGGCAAGGCGGACGCGGTCGCACGGACGGTCGAGGGGCCCGTCGCCTCTGTCGTACCGGCCTCGGCGCTCCAGCTGCACCCGCACGCCACGGTGGTGGTCGACGAGGCGGCGGCGTCCAAGCTGAAACTGGCCGACTACTTCCGCGCCACCTATGCGTCGAAGCCGCAGTGGCAGGGCCTGTAGAGCCCCGTACGGTACGCACGCGTGAGGGCCGGGTCACCTGTGGAAGGTGACCCGGCCCTCATGTCTCGCCCGACAGGCCCTCAGGGGGCCGTGCCTGTGATCGCCTCCGCCGCCGCGACGCCGCACACCCGCGCGGCGCCGTGCGTGGCGACGTGCGGGGCGCCCCGGGGCGGCGCGTCGGGCAGGCCCATCTCGACCACGACCGTGTCGGGACGCGCCGCCAGCAGGGCGTCCAGCGCCTCGCCCATCCACATGTGCCGGTGCACGTCACGGACCACGGCGACGATCCGCCGCTCCCCCGCCGCCCTCAGTACCTCGGCGGCCGGCGCCTCGCTCCCCGCGCCGTAGGTGTCCGTCCCGGTGCCGGGCAGTATCCGGGCCAGCTCGGCCGCGACGCCCCACGGGGTCTCGTCACCGACCGCGATGTTGGCGACCGGGGTGAACGCCGCGACGTACGCCGGCCCGTCCAGCGGCTCGCCCGATCCCGTGAGCGTGACGGCCCGACGGGCGGCGGCCAGCCCGACATCGACTCCGGAGCCGGGCGCGGTCCCCTCCTGCACATCCGCACCCGGCTCCGGGTCAGCCCCCCTGGCCCCCTGCGTCCACGACGCGAGGGCCCGTACACGTGCGGCCGCGTCGGCCAGCCGCTCCTCGGGCAGTTCACCGGTCCGCACCGCCGCCACCAACGCGTCGCGCAGCCGCAGCACGGTGTCCTCGTCGGCCAGCCCACCGCCGACGCAGATGGCGTCGGCGCCCGCCGCGATGGCGAGGACCGATCCGCGCTCGATGCCGTACGTGCCGGCGATGGCGTCCATCTCCATGCCGTCGGTGACGATCAGTCCGTCGTAGCCCAGCTCCTGGCGCAGCAGACCGGTGAGGATCTGGGGGCTCAGGGTCGCGGGCCGGGTCGGGTCGAGTGCGGGAAGCAGGATATGTGCACTCATCACCGATTTGGAACCCGCCGCGATGGCCGCGCGGAAGGGCACCAGCTCACGGGCGTGCAGGGTGTCCAGGTCCACATCGATGCGGGGCAGCGAGTGGTGCGAGTCGACCGCCGTGTCCCCGTGACCGGGGAAGTGCTTGGTGCAGGCGGCGACACCGGCGGCCTGGAGGCCCTCGACGTACGCGGCGGTGTGCCGGGCCACGAGCTCGGTGTCGGCGCCGAACGAGCGTACGCCGATGACCGGATTGCCCGGGTTCGAGTTGACGTCCGCCGACGGCGCCCAGTTGAGGCTGACCCCGCACTCGGCCAGTCTGCGGCCGAGCTCCCGGGCGACGGCCCTGGTCAGGTCCGTGTCGTCGACGGAGCCGAGAGCGAGGTTGCCGGGGAAGGACGAGCCGCTGCGGACCTCGAGGCGGGTGACGTCACCGCCCTCCTCGTCGATCGCGACGAGTACGTCGTCCCGCTCGGCGCGCAGCCGGGCGGTGAGCGCGGCGAGCTGCTCGGGCGAGTGGATGTTCCGGCCGAACAGCCCGACGGAGGCCAGGCCTTCGCCGACCCTGCGCAGGAGCCAGTCGGGGGCGGTCGTGCCTGTGAAGCCGGGCTGGAGGACCGCGAGGGCGTCGCGGGTGACGGTGTCCGTGGTGGATACGAGGGTGCTCATGGCCGTGTTATCCCTTCACTGCGCCATCGGTGAGACCGCTGACGGCCTTGCGCTGCAGGAAGACGAAGAGGACGAGGATCGGGATGGCGAAGATCGAGGACGCGGCCATCGTCGCGCCCCAGTCGTCGCCGAACTGGCTCTGGAACTGCGAGAGCCACAGGGGCAGGGTCTGCGCCTCGGCCTGCTTGTTGAGCACCAGGACCATCGGGAATTCGTTCCAGGCGGTGATGAAGCCGAACAGCGAGGTGGACATCAGGCCCGGCGCGAGCAGCGGGAGGATGACCTTCACGAAGGCCTGGGGCCGGGTGCAGCCGTCGACCATGGCCGACTCCTCCAGCTCCTTGGGCACCGCGGCGACGAAGCCGCGCAGCGTCAGGATGGTGAAGGGCAGGATCATCACCATGTAGAAGAGCGTCAGCGGGATCAGGCTGTTGAGCATGTCGGCGTCGCGGACGATGAAGTAGATCGCGATGACCATGACTTCCCAGGGCGCCATCTGCGCGACCATGAAGCCGATGATGAAGCCCCGCCGGCCCTTGAAGCGCATCCGGGCGAGGGCGAACGATCCCGCGAGCGCCAGGATGAGGGAGAACGCCACGGCGAGCACGGTGACCGTGAGCGAGTTCCGGACCATCGTCCAGAAGTTCTCGGCGTCGATCGCGGTCCTGAAGTGCTCGAACGTGATGTTCGTCGGGAACCAGACCGGGTCCTCGGAGACGATGTCGGGCGTCGGCTTGAAGGCCGTCGCGAACATCCAGTACACGGGGAAGACGAAGCAGATGACCAGCAGTACGGCCGTGGCGTTGGGCCAGACGCGGCTGAACCTGGACGAAGCCGAGCGCTTCACAGCTCGTCCTCCTCTTGCTTGGAGACGATCCTGAGGTAGTAGAAGGTCAGGGCCAGCAGGATCAGGATCGTGAGCAGCGCGATGGCGGAGCCCATGCCGTAGTGCTGGTTTCCGATGCCCTCGATGTAGGCGTACACGGGGAGGATCTCGGTGAGCCGGTCGGGGCCGCCCTCGTTGATCGCGAAGACCTGCGCGAAGGCCTTGAAGACCCAGATGACCTCCAGGAACGTCGTGGCGAGGAGGAAGGGCTTCAGGAACGGCATGGTGACCGAGGTGAAGCTCTTCCAGGGACCCGCTCCGTCGAGCGCGGCGGCCTCGTACAGCTCCTTGGGGATGGTCGTCGTGGCGGCGTACAGATTGATCGCGACGAACGGGATCGACTGCCAGACGATCAGCACGGTGATCACGAAGAAGGTCGAGGCCTGGCTGCCGGTCCAGTTGTACTCCGCCATGGAGTGGAAACCGATCTTGTCCAGCACCCAGTTGACGACACCGAACCGCGAGGCGAAGAGCCACTGGTAGACGGTGGTCGCTGCGATGACGGGCATGGCCCAGGCGAGGACGATGCCGATGAGCAGCGTCACGCGCATCCGCTTGCCGAGCCGGGCGAGGAGCAGACCGACCAGGGTGCCGAACACCATGATCAGGACGACGTTGGTGCCCGCGAAGACGATCGACCGGACGGTGACGTTCCAGAAGTTCTCGCTGCCGAGGACCTCCTTGTAGTTGTCGATCCCGTTCCACTCGGTGAGGTGCTGGATCAGCTGCCTCATGTTGAGGTTCTGGAACGACAGCGCGGTGTTCTTGACCACCGGCCAGCCCAGGAACACCAGGGTCGCGGCCACGGGAGCGAGCAGCAGCAGATACGGGGCGAGTGCGGCCGATCTGCCGCCTGCCCGGGGTCTGCCGGGGCCGGGGCCGGCACCGGCCCGCTTCGCTGTCTCCGTCGGACCGGAGGGCGGCCGTTCGGTCTGCACGGTCATGCTCGCCATCTCTTTCTCGGCACCATGGGAC
This sequence comes from Streptomyces sp. NPDC048565, assembly GCF_040650935.1. Lineage (NCBI taxonomy): Bacteria > Bacillati > Actinomycetota > Actinomycetes > Kitasatosporales > Streptomycetaceae > Streptomyces > Streptomyces sp. NPDC048565. Next base: position 109,864 of record NZ_JBEZIH010000014.1, on the reverse strand, counting down.
ACGGCAGGGGGGCGGACTCCGTCATTCGGTCATGGAGTCCGGCCCCCGGCATTTCGGCCCTCGGGCCGACCGGCGAATGGAGCAGCCTTACTGCTTCTGCGCGAGGCGCTTGTTGAACTCCGCCTCGACCTGCTTGGCGGCCTCGGCGTTCGACTTGCCGTTCAGGACCGCCGTCATGAAGGTCTTGACCGGGTTCGGCGCGTTCTCGACCGCCGCCCACTCGGGGATCAGCGGCGTGGTGCCGCCGACCTTGGCCGAGGGCGCAGCCGCCTCGGCGACCTCGTTGCCGGTCAGGTTGGAGTTCAGCGACTCCTTGTTGGGGATGACGCCGTTCAGCTTGGCGAGCTGGCCCTCGAACGTGTCGGAGAGCGCGAGCTTCAGGAACTCCTTGGCGAGGTCCTGCTTCGCGCTGCCCTCGGCGACCGCGAGGTTGGAGCCACCGAGGAAGACACCCTCGGGCTTCTCGGCGGTGTCACCCGGAATGGTGAAGTAGCCGATGTCCTTCTCGATGGCCGGGTTGGCCTTGATCGCCGTGGCGGCCTCCCAGCCCATGCCGATGAAGGCGCCGGTCTTGCCCTTGGCGAAGACGTCCGCCTGCTGCGGCGTCGCCTCGTCCTTGTCCTTGGGGGCCTTGGAGTAGGACTGGTACTGCTTGTACAGGTCCATCGCCTCGCCGATCTTCGGGTCGGCGAGGTTGGAGACCCACTTGTCCCCGTCCTTCTTCACGAGGTCGGCGTCCTTGCCGATGGTGAGGCCGTCGAAGAAGTACCAGTTCTGGCCGGGCAGGTAGAGCGGCTCGGCCTTGCCCTTGGCCTTGATCTTGTCGAGCGCGTCGAAGAACTCGTCACGGGTCTTGGGGGTTTCGGTGACACCGGCGTCCGCGAAGACCTTCTTGTTGTAGAGGACCACGCGGTTGGCGAAGTACCACGGGGCGGCGTACTGCTTGCCGTCGACGATGGAGGCCTCGTTGAGGTTCTCGGCCCAGTCGCCGCCGATCTCCGACTTGAGGTCACCGAGCTCGGCGAGGCCACCGGTCTTGGCGTACGCCGCGGTCTGGGTGTTGCCGATCTCGAAGACGTCCGGCGGGCTCTCCTCCGACAGGGCGGTCGTCAGCTTCTGCTGGATGCCGTTCCACTGCTGGACTTCGAACTCGACCTTCGCGCCGGTCTTCTTCTCGAACGCGGCGGTGAGGTCCTTCTGCCACTGATCGGGCGTCGAGCCGTCCATGGCCCAGACGGTCAGGGTCTCCCCCTTGTAGCTGTCCGGGCCGGACTTCTTGCTGTCGCTGCCGCCGTCGTCGGAGCCACACGCCGCCATGCTGACCATCATGCCCGCGACGCCGATCGCCGCGATGAGCTTGCGCTTCACGCCAAACCCTCCTCAGGGTGCTGCAACCCCCCGCCCACCGCGAAGACACCGACGAGTAGTACTGCTGGGGCTGGGACCTGGTCTTTAATGGTTTAGACCAGTACCGGGAGCTTGGCCTAGACCTTTAGGGGTGTCAAGGGTGTATAAGAAGTGCACTCGCGTCCGTTACAGGACCGACACCTGAGGGAGGGCGACGACCCGTGACCGGGCCGTGCCACCATGTGAGCCGCGACAGACGGAGGAGCCGGTGACGGCAGCAACGCAGCAGTCGGGAAGGCGGGCCATGGGTGCCGACGGGGGCAGCAGCACGAGCGAGAGCGGTGCGGGTGCGCGCACGGCACGCGTCCCGAAGTACTACCGGCTCAAGCGCCATCTCCTCGACATGACGGACACCATGCCGCCCGGCACCCCGGTGCCACCCGAGCGGACCCTGGCCGCCGAATTCGACACCTCGCGCACCACGGTGCGTCAGGCGCTCCAGGAGCTGGTGGTCGAGGGCCGGCTGGAGCGCATCCAGGGCAAGGGCACCTTCGTCGCCAAGCCGAAGGTCTCCCAGGCCCTGCAACTCACCTCGTACACGGAGGACATGCGCGCCCAGGGCCTGGAACCCACCTCGCAACTGCTGGACATCGGCTATGTGACGGCGGACGACACGCTCGCCGGGCTGCTGGACATCACGACCGGCGGCCGGGTGCTGAGGATCGAACGGCTCCGGCTCGCCAGCGGCGAACCGATGGCCATCGAGACCACCCATCTGTCGGCCAAGCGCTTCCCCGCGCTGCGCCGTTCGCTGGTGAAGTACACCTCGCTCTACACCGCGCTGTCCGAGGTGTACGACGTCCGGCTCGCCGAGGCGGAGGAGACCATCGAGACCTCGCTCGCCACGCCGCGCGAGGCGGGCCTGCTCGGCACGGACGTCGGCCTTCCGATGCTCATGCTGTCCCGCCATTCGGTCGACGGTGAGGGTGAACCGGTGGAGTGGGTGCGCTCGGTGTACCGGGGTGACCGGTACAAGTTCGTGGCCCGCCTGAAGCGTCCCACGGACTGAGACGGATCGGGCTGCCGGAAGCCGATGTTTCCGGCGGCCTCAACCGTTGCAGGACCGAAATGCGGACAGGGGGTGACGATGCCCGGAATACTCGCTTAGATTTCCTGCGCGTTGCACAGGTGATCAGCGAGGGGACGGAGTCGCCACATGCCAGAAGAAACCGATGCCAACCCACCAGCAACACCGACGTCACCGACAGCACCGACGGTGACACCCATCAGAGTGGTCATCGGCCTCTGTCTGATCGCTCCGTTCGTCGCGATGCTCTGGGTCAGCTCGTACGCGAAGGTCGAACCGACCTTCATCGGCATCCCGTTCTTCTACTGGTACCAGATGCTCTGGGTGCTCATCTCCACCGCTCTCACGATGACCGCGTACAAGCTGTGGCAGCGTGACCAGCGCGCCCGCAAGGGGGGTGCGTCAGCATGAACGACGGCGTGAACGGCGTCGCACTCGCCGTATTCATCTTCTTCTTCGTGGCCGTCACGGTCGTCGGTTTCATGGCCGCGCGCTGGCGCAAGGCCGAGAACGAGGCCAGCCTCGACGAATGGGGCCTGGGCGGACGCTCGTTCGGTACCTGGGTCACCTGGTTCCTGCTCGGTGGTGACCTCTACACGGCTTACACCTTCGTGGCGGTGCCCGCGGCGATCTACGCGGCGGGCGCGGCGGGCTTCTTCGCCGTCCCGTACACGATCCTCGTCTATCCGATGATCTTCACCTTCCTGCCCCGCCTGTGGTCGGTGTCGCACAAGCACGGCTACGTCACCACCTCGGACTTCGTCCGGGGCCGCTTCGGCTCGAAGGGTCTCTCGCTGGCGGTCGCCATCACCGGCATCCTCGCCACGATGCCGTACATCGCGCTGCAACTGGTCGGCATCCAGGCCGTGCTGGACGTGATGGGCGTCGGCGGCGGTGAGACCACGCACTGGTTCGTCAAGGACCTGCCGCTGCTGATCGCTTTCGCCGTGCTCGCCGCGTACACCTACTCCTCGGGGCTGCGCGCGCCCGCGCTCATCGCGTTCGTCAAGGACGGCCTGATCTATCTGGTCATCGCCGTGGCGATCATCTACATCCCGATCAAGCTCGGCGGGTTCGACGAGATCTTCTCCAAGGCGAGCGAGGCGTTCGCCCAGAAGGACCAGGCGACGGGCCAGCCACGCGGTGCGCTGGTTCCCGGCGAGATGGGCCAGTGGGGCTATGCCACCCTGGCTCTGGGCTCGGCGCTGGCGCTCTTCATGTATCCGCACTCGATCACGGCCACGCTCTCCAGCCGCAGCCGTGAGGTGATCCGGCGCAACACCACGATCCTGCCGCTGTACTCGCTGATGCTGGGTCTGCTGGCCCTGCTCGGCTTCATGGCGATCGCCGCCGGCATCAAGGTGGACAACGGCCAGCTCGCCATCCCGCAGCTGTTCGAGAACATGTTCCCCGACTGGTTCGCCGGTGTGGCCTTCGCAGCGATCGGGATCGGCGCCCTGGTGCCGGCCGCGATCATGTCGATCGCCGCGGCGAACCTCTTCACCCGCAACATCTACAAGGACTTCCTCAAACCGGACGCGACACCGGCCCAGGAGACCAAGGTCTCCAAGCTGGTCTCGCTGCTGGTCAAGGTCGGCGCGCTCGCCTTCGTCCTCACCATGGACAAGACGGTCGCGATCAACTTCCAGCTGCTGGGCGGCATCTGGATCCTCCAGACGATGCCGGCCCTGGTGGGCGGTCTGTTCACCCGGTGGTTCCACCGCTGGGCCCTGATCGCCGGCTGGGCGGTGGGCATGGTCTACGGCACGGTGGCCGCGTACGGCGTCGCCAGCCCCACCCAGAAGCACTTCGGCGGCTCCTCGGAGGAGATCCCCGGAATCGGCGAGATCGGCTACATCGGCCTCACCGCCTTCGTCCTGAATGTGATTGTCACGATCGTGCTGACGTTCGTCCTCAACGCGGTGAAGGCACCGGCGGGCGTGGACGAGACCGCCCCGTCCGACTACACGGCGGACGCGGGCGACCCCGGCGTCAAGACCGAGCTGCCGCCGGCCACGGCGGGCTCCCCGGGCGGTCACTGACCTCCCGCACGCCTCTCGCTCGACGTCGTCCCGGCAGGGCCCCGTCCTGCCGGGACGACGTGCGAAAAAACGGGGCGCCGTTCCCGTCGCCTGCGGCACACTGCCGTCCATGGACCTATCGATCAGACCTGTACGGACCGCCGAGTTCGCGGATCTGGGTGAGATCACCGCCCAGGCGTACATCGGTGACGGGCTCCTGGACTTCGGCGCCGACGATCCCTATCTGGAACAGCTGCGCGCCGTGGAGCGACGGGCCACAGAGGCCGAGGTACTGGTCGCGGTGGATGCCGACGGCCGGCTGCTGGGCGGTGTCACCTACGTCGCGCCCGGCAGCCCGTGGTCGGACATCGCAACCCGGGACGAGGCCGAATTCCGCATGCTGGCGGTCTCGCCGGGCGCGCGTGGCCGAGGGGCGGGCGAGGCGCTCGTACGGGCCTGTATCGAGCGGGCACGGGCCGCCGGAGGGCTGCGCGGGATCGTCCTTTCGACGCAGTCGGCCATGCTGGGCGCCCACCGGATCTACCGTCGCCTCGGCTTCGTACGCACTCCGGAGCGGGACTGGTTCCCCCTGCCGGGCCTCGAACTCCTGACATTCCGCCTGGAGCTCTGAACCCACCACGACACAACATGTGGGGGCTTCTTCAATCGGCAGCCCCCACATGTATGCTCGACCTCGCTGTCGCCGCAGGGGAATCCGGTGCGAATCCGGAACTGTCCCGCAACGGTGTGATCGGTGCGCATCGCGCGTACCCGAAGTCCGAAGACCTGTCGACAGTGCGCCCGGCTCGACCGAACCGGGCGCCGAGACGTCCGGGCCCCGCGGAGGGCCGGTGGACGCCGGTGCGCCGTGCCGCCCTGTCTTCCGGGCGCGGCCCTGCCCGGCTGCCCCGCTCCCGCAGGCCCTGAGCCGAGCGAGGGATAGCCCCAGTGACCATCGCGCCAGCCGACCCGGTTTCAGTCACGGAATCCGAGGGCCGCACGACCGACGCGCCCGGGACCGCACTGCTGCGGACCCTGACCGGCCTCACCGCCGATCTGCCCGACACCGACCCCGGACGGGTGGCCGCCGCCGCACTGCGCGGCCGCAACGCCCGGTCGGACGAGGCCGAGCTGCGCTCGCTGGCCACCGAGGCCGCCGCCGGCCTGATCTCCGAGGACCCCGCCTACTCGCGGCTCGCCGCCCGGCTCCTCACCCGGGCCATCGCGGACGAGGCCGCAGGACAGGGCGCCGTCTCCTTCTCGGCATCGGTCGCCGTCGGGCACCGCGAGGGCCTGATCGCGGATCGTACGGCCGAGTTCGTCACGCTGCACGCCGCCGCACTCGACGCGCTGGTCGACCAGGCGCTCGCCGACGGGGCCGACGACCGCTTCGGCTACTTCGGGCTGCGGACCCTGCGCAGCCGCTACCTGCTGCGCCACCCGCTCACCCGCGAGGTCGTCGAGACCCCGCAGCACTTCATGCTGCGCGTCGCGGCCGGGCTCGCCGATGACACCTCCGAGCGCGCCCTGGCGGAAGTGGCCGCGCTGTACGGCCTGATGAACCGGCTGGACTATCTGCCCTCGTCCCCCACCCTCTTCAACTCCGGCACCCGCCACCCGCAGATGTCCTCCTGCTATCTGCTGGACTCGCCCAAGGACGAGCTGGACTCGATCTACGACCGCTACCACCAGGTGGCACGCCTCTCCAAGCACGCGGGCGGCATCGGGCTCTCGTACTCCCGTATCCGCGCCCGGGGTTCACTCATCCGTGGCACGAACGGGCACTCCAACGGCATCGTGCCGTTCCTGAAGACGCTGGACGCCTCGGTCGCGGCGGTCAACCAGGGCGGCCGGCGCAAGGGTGCCGCGGCCGTCTATCTGGAGACCTGGCACGCGGACATCGAGGAGTTCCTGGAGCTGCGCGACAACACCGGAGAGGACCAGCGGCGTACGCACAACCTCAACCTGGCGCACTGGATCCCGGACGAGTTCATGCGCCGTGTCGACGCGGACACGCAGTGGTCGCTGTTCTCCCCGGCCGACGCCCCCGAGCTCGTGGACCTCTGGGGCGACGAGTTCGACGCCGCCTACCGCGCCGCCGAGGCCAAGGGCCTCGCCCGCAGGACGATCCCGGCGCGTGAGCTGTACGGCAGGATGATGCGGACGCTCGCGCAGACCGGACAGGGCTGGATGACGTTCAAGGACGCGTCGAACCGCACGGCGAACCAGACCGCCGAGCCGGGCCGCGTGGTTCACTCCTCGAACCTCTGCACGGAGATCCTCGAAGTCACCGACGACGGCGAGACGGCCGTCTGCAACCTGGGTTCGGTCAACCTGGGCGCGTTCGTCGCCGACGGCTCCATCGACTGGGAGCGGCTGGACGCCACCGTGCGTACGGCGGTGACCTTCCTGGACCGCGTGGTGGACATCAACTTCTACCCGACCGAGCAGGCAGGCCGCTCCAACGCCCGCTGGCGCCCGGTGGGTCTGGGCGCGATGGGCCTCCAGGACGTCTTCTTCCAGCTGCGCCTGCCGTTCGACTCCCCCGAGGCCCGCGCGCTGTCCACGCGGATCTCCGAGCGGATCATGCTGGCCGCCTACGAGGCCTCCTGCGAGCTGGCCGAGCTCCCCCAAGCGCCTTCGACAGGCTCCGGTGCAGGGGGGACCCCCAGGGGCCCGCTGCCCGCCTGGTCCGAGACCCGTGCCGCCCGTGGTGTGCTGCACCCCGACCACTACGCCACCGAGCTGAACTGGCCGGAGCGCTGGGACGCCCTGCGGGACCGGATCGCGAAGAGCGGGATGCGCAACTCCCTGCTGCTGGCCATCGCCCCCACCGCCACCATCGCCTCGATCGCCGGTGTGTACGAGTGCATCGAGCCGCAGGTCTCCAACCTCTTCAAGCGCGAGACGCTCAGCGGGGAGTTCCTCCAGGTCAACGCCTATCTGGTCGACGAGCTGAAGAAGCTCGGCGTCTGGGACGCGCGGACCCGTGAGGCGCTGCGCGAGGCCAGCGGTTCCGTGCAGGGCTTCGGCTGGATCCCCGAGGACGTGCGGGCGCTGTACCGCACGGCGTGGGAGATCCCGCAGCGCGGTCTGATCGACATGGCTGCGGCCCGTACGCCGTTCCTCGACCAGAGCCAGTCGCTGAACCTGTTCCTGGAGACGCCGACGATCGGCAAGCTCTCCTCGATGTACGCGTACGCCTGGAAGCAGGGGCTGAAGACGACGTACTACCTGCGGTCGCGCCCGGCGACCCGGATCGCCCGCGCGGCGGCCGGGAAGACCGCCACCGCCACTGTTCCCGTGCAGCAGGCCGCCGCTCCCGACGCGGACGCGGTCGCCTGCTCCCTCGAAAACCCCGAGTCCTGCGAGGCCTGCCAGTAATGACGACGAACGAAGACAAGAACCTGCTCGACCCGGGCTTCGAACTGACCCTGCGGCCCATGCGCTACCCCGACTTCTACGAGCGCTACCGGGACGCGATCAAGAACACCTGGACGGTGGAGGAGGTCGACCTGCACTCCGACGTCGCCGACCTCGCCAAGCTCTCGCCCGGTGAGCAGCACATGATCGGCCGGCTGGTCGCGTTCTTCGCGACGGGGGACTCGATCGTCTCCAACAACCTGGTGCTGACGCTGTACAAGCACATCAACTCGCCGGAGGCGCGGCTCTATCTGTCGCGTCAGCTGTTCGAGGAGGCCGTGCACGTCCAGTTCTATCTGACGCTGCTCGACACCTACCTGCCCGATCCGGCGGACCGCGCGGCGGCCTTCGACGCGGTCGAGGAGATTCCCTCGATCCGCGAGAAGGCGCAGTTCTGCTTCCGGTGGATGGACTCGGTCGAGACGATCGACCGGCTGGAGACGAAGGCCGACCGCCGGCGCTTCCTGCTCAACCTGATCTGCTTCGCCGCTTGCATCGAGGGGCTGTTCTTCTACGGCGCCTTCGCGTACGTGTACTGGTTCCGCTCACGCGGTCTGCTTCACGGTCTCGCCACGGGCACCAACTGGGTGTTCCGTGACGAGACGATGCACATGAACTTCGCCTTCGAGGTCGTGGACACCGTCCGCAAGGAGGAGCCGGAGCTCTTCGACGACGCCCTTCAGCAGCAGGTCACCGACATGCTGAAGGAGGCCGTCGAGGCGGAGCTGCAGTTCGGCCGCGATCTGTGCGGCGAGGGTCTGCCGGGGATGAACACCGAGTCGATGCGCCAGTACCTGGAGTGCGTCGCCGACCAGCGGCTCACCCGGCTCGGCTTCCCCGCGCTCTACGGTTCCGAGAACCCGTTCTCGTTCATGGAGCTCCAGGGGGTCCAGGAGCTGACGAACTTCTTCGAGCGCCGTCCCTCCGCGTACCAGGTGGCGGTGGAGGGCTCGGTCGGCTTCGACGACGACTTCTAGCCCCGGGACGTCCTGGACCTGCTAGATCCGCGCCCAGGACCTGACGTACGGGCGCCGCTTGGCCGTGACCGGCCGCGCGGCGCCCGCCGCCTCCGGGGGCGCGGCCTCCCCGCGCCGTTCCGCCTCCCGCAGCTCGCGGTCGATCCGGCGCTCCCGCGCGAACCCGACCAGGGCGGGCAGCAGGACGAGGGTGAAAAGTGCGGCTATGGACAGGTAGCTCAGGAATGTGTTCATGGCTCCACTGTCGTCCGTGCGCCAGGAATCCGGCAGTGGCAGGACTGTCATGCACCCTCGAATTGCTGCCACACTGACCCCATGCTGCAAAACGTCGCCACCCTGCTGCTCGATGAGGTCCACCCCTTCGAACTCGGCGTCCTGTGCGAGGTGTTCGGACTCGACCGCTCCGACGAGGGGCTGCCGGTCCTTGACTTCGCGGTCGTGTCGGCCGAGGGGCCGGTCCTCCAGACTCACGCCGGCTTCACCATCAGCACTCCCTACGGTCTCGACCGTCTGGAGGAGGCCGACCTCATCGCCGTACCGGCGGGGAGCCACTTCATGGAGCGGACCTATCCCGAGGAGGTCCTGGACGCCCTGCGCCGGGCCGTGGAGCGCGGCGCGCGGGTGCTGAGCGTCTGTTCCGGCGCCTACGTCCTCGGTGCGGCCGGACTCCTGGACGGCCGCCGCTGCACCACCCACTGGCGGCACGCCGAAGAGCTGGCCCGCCGCTTCCCGAAGGCCTGCGTGGAGCCGGACGTGCTCTACGTGGACGACGGCCCGGTCATCACGTCGGCCGGCACCGCCGCGGGCATCGACGCCGCCCTGCACCTGGTCCGCCAGGCGCACGGCCCCGACGTCGCGAACACCATCGCCCGCCGCATGGTGGTCCCCCCGCACCGGGACGGAGGGCAGGCGCAGTACATCAAGCGCCCGCTCCCCCGCACCCGGTGCGACACGGTCGGAGACACCCTCGCCTGGATGGAAGGGCATCTCGACCAGGAGATGACCGTCGAACAGCTGGCCGCCCAGACGCACATGTCGCCCCGGACCTTCGCCCGCCGCTTCCAGCAGGAGACCGGCACCACGCCGTACCGCTGGCTGCTCAGGCAGCGCGTACTGCTGGCGCAGCACCTGCTGGAGACCTCGGACGAGACCATGGACACGGTCGCGAGCCGGACGGGCTTCGGCAACGCGGCGGCGCTGCGCCACCAGTTCGTACGGTCGCTGGGCACGACTCCGAACACCTACCGCCGCACCTTCCGGGGGCCGGCCGACGAGAGCGAGGCGGCCTGACGGAGAGTGCCTGGAGGGGAGGGCCGGCCCAGAGGCCCGGTCACCGGGGGCGTGCGGTCAGACGCCGCACTGCGAGGCGGACCAGAAGTGGGTCGGTCCCTGGTTCACGTGGATGTGGTCGCTGTGCCCCGCGTAGCCCGGGCCGAGGATCCCCCGGAAGCCGTGGTTGCGGGCCTGCTTGGCGATGGTGCACAGGGAGTGCGGTCCGGCACCCAGGTCGACGGCGTCGCCGTAGAGGTGGCGGCTGTTCGACGCTCCGCCGACCGACGCGTTGCAGGAGGTGGACCGGAAGCCGCTGGTGACCCGGATGGACTGGTCGCCCAGCGCGTGCCGCAGGGCCTGCAGCTTCCACATGCTGCTCAGGGCGTTGGCCTTGGCCGTGCCCGCCGCGACCGCCCCGCCCGCCCAGGTGCTGTTGCACTTGTTGAGCTCGGGATAGGTGAAGTTCACGGGCGTGCAGTCGTTGTCCTGGAGCGCGTAGAGCTTGGCCTGTGTGGCGGGTCCGGCTACGCCGTCGGCCGCCAGGCCGTACGCGGACTGGAAGCGCTTGACCGCGGCCGTGGTCGCGGGGCCGTACGAGCCGTCGATGGCCAGTACGGCGTTGTAGCCCGGGTAGCCGGCCACCCGGATCTGGAGCTGGGTGACGTCGTTGCCGGTGGCACCTGTCTTCAGGGTGCGGGTCCAGGTGAAACAGCCGTCGGCCTGCGCGGTTCCGGAGGTGAGGACGGCGCCGCCGATGGCGAAGGCCATGGTCATGACAAGGCCGAGCAGCAGATGTGCGGTACGTCTGAGCATGGGGTTCTCCCTGCACGTGAGGTGTGGAGGTGTGACGTGGGGACGAGCCTGGCGGACGGGTCGACGCGCGTCAACTACCCACCGGAGAACGGTGGTTGACGAAAGAGCCCCGCCGGCCGGCGGGGCTCTTTCGTCGTGCGGAGCGGAATCAGTCGTTCGGGACGACCTCGTAGCGCGGCTCGCCCTCGGCCATCTGCTGCAGCGCGTCCTTGCGGTCCCGCTTCGAGAGGCGGTCGATGTAGAGGTAGCCGTACAGATGGTCCGTCTCGTGCTGGAGGCAGCGCGCGAAGTAACCGCTGCCCCGCACCCGCACCGCGTTGCCCTGGGCGTCCTGGCCGCGCACGGATGCGTAGTCGGGGCGGGCGAGCGCGGCGTACGCCGTGGGCACCGAGAGGCAGCCCTCGTTGGAGTCGTCGAGGTTGCGCTGCTCCGGCGCGAGCTCCTCGAGCACCGGGTTGCAGATCGCTCCGACGTGCCGCACCCCGTCGTCGTCCGGGCAGTCGTAGACGAAGACCTTGCGGTCCACACCGATCTGGTTCGCGGCCAGGCCCACGCCCTGCGCGGTCCGCTGGCTGGCGAACATGTCGTCGATCAGCCGCGCGAGCTCGTCGTCGAACTCCGTGACGTCCCTGCACTCCTTGTGCAGGACCGGATTGCCGACCACCGTGATGGGGCGGGACGTGCCGCGCTCCCGGTGCGCCTCCTCGCGCGCCTCACAGTCCTCGGTGTCCACGAGGTATCCCTCGTCGTCCACACCGGTCTGCTCGTCCGTCTCCTGCTGCGACATGTCCGCCGTTCGCCTTCCTGCAACCCTGAACCCGTGAAATACCCGCACCGGAAACGGTGCGCGTACAGCCTACGGGCACCGGTCAGCAGACTTCTTCCAGATCCCGCCACTCACGGCTGTCCGGGCTGTCCGCCACCCAGCCGTCCAGCAGACCGCGCACCAGCCCGGCCGGTGCGGCTATGCCGCACTCACGCTCCGGCACCCAGAGGTCACCCGCGGTGCGGTGCCCCAGGGGCCCGGGGTGGCCCGGCTCACTGTGGTCGTGCGGGTCCTGGTGCGCGCCGTCGCCCTCGTCGCTCTCCATCCGGCTCTCCGAACACGCACGGCAGAGCAGCCGCACGGAGGACGACCAGTCCTCGGCGGCGAATCCGGCATCGGAGGCGAGCCGCTCCAGCGCGTCCCGGTCGGCCTCGGTGGCGGCCTCCAGCAGGACCACCCAGGTGGGGACCGGGGAGGGCGCCCACAGCTCGATCTCGTCGAACACCGGATAGGAGGGCCCGGCCGCGGTGATCCGCTCGCCGTTCGGCACCCCGTCGTGCAGCACGACCTCGCCCCAGCGGCGCCCCGAGGACGGCAGCGGGATCGACAGCACCTCGATCCGCGCCGGATCGAGCCTGCGGCCCCAGACGACCTCGGCCTCGCCCTCGGGCGAGAGCCGCACGGCCGCGCTGCCCAGGTCCATGCCCGTCGGCTCGCTGTTGGCCGCCGCGTTGTGCTGACCGCTGCCCGGCACCCGCAGCCCGTAGGCCTGCCAGGCCCGACGCGCCAGCGGCCAGTCCTGGAGCGCGGTGGCGGCGATGCCGACGTTCCACCAGTCCGGGGCGCCGGACTCCCGGTCGAGCAGGGCGACGGCGCGCAGTCCCGCGGCCCTCGCCTGTTCCCAGTCGTGCCGGAACTTGTGCAGCAGCGCGAGGTTGAACCAGGACTCGGAGAGCCAGGGCTCCAGGTCCGCCGCGCGCGTCAGCAGCGCCCCCGCGTCCTCGTACCGGCCGTCGCCGATCAGCGTGAACGCGCGGTCCGTGGCCTGCCGCCATGAGGCGGACGGCCGATGCCGTACCTTCCCGAAGATCCTCACGATTCCCGCCTGTCCCGACTGGACACCCTCTTTTTCCGCTCTCTTCGCATCCAACCATGCCCGGCCGGACGCTCGCTCATTACCCATGGGTTACCCAGTACCGGCCGGGGTCAGACCGCCTCGCGCCAGGACTCTGGCCAGTGCTTCCACCACCTGTGGCTGGTAGTCGAGGCCGGTGCCGAGCCTGAGCTGCTCCAAGGCGCCCAGAGACCCCTTCACCCCTTCCCCGCACAGGTCGTCGTACGCGTTGACCGCCCGGACGATTCGCGCGGCCGTCTGCTGTTCCCGGTACGGATCCGCCTGCTGCTCCACCACCACGGCGACCGCGGGGTCCACCCCGGTCTGCCGGACCACCGCGCCTCCGAGCAGCGCGATCCTGCGCTGCTCGGCCGCCGGGAGGACGACGGTCGCCCCGTCGGCCACGGGGTCGACGAGCGAGAGCTGCCCGATGTCATGCATCAGCGCCGCGTATTCCAGCACGGTCAGCTCGGGCCCTGTGAGCCCCAGCTCACGCCCGACGGCCGTCGAGAGCCCGGCCACCCTGCGCGCGTGCCCGTGCGGGGTGTAGCCCGCGATCTCCGTGGACCGGGCCAGCGAGGCGATGGTCTGCCGGTACGTCGTACGCACGGCGGCGTATCTGCGGAACGACACCTGGGTGAGCAGCAGCGGCACACACAGGACGGGCAGCGCCCACAGCCCCGCGACGGCGACCCCGAGCGCCATCACCGCACCGGTCGCGCAGACCGCCGAACCGATGCCGCTGAGCGCACGGAGTTCATCGCGCAGCTGCGGCCCGTAAGGCCGGGAGGTCCCGGCGGTGAGGGCTGTCAGTACCGCGTCGCAGAGGGCGGTGAGGACGAGCAGCACGAGCAGGAAGAGCGCGAAGTACGGTCCCTCGCCGAACCAGCGGTCCGTCCGGCCCGCGTGGTGCAGCGGCTGGAAGCACACGGCGGCGAACCCGACGGCCAGCACACGGCGGGCCGCCTGGTCGGGGCCAGGGCCACTGCCCCGCGCCATATGGGGCACGGAGGCGAGGAGCTGCGCGGCGACGACGACGGTGACCACCTGGAGCACACCGTGCGACGTCTCCTCTCCCGCACTGCGCCCGAGCAGGGCGTACGCGAGTGATCCGGCCGCCCCGAGCGGCGCCGGCTCCCGCTCATCGGGGAGGGCGCCCCAGCGTGCCAGCTCTCCGACGGTGATCAGCACCCCGAAGGCGAGGGCGTGACCGGGCTCGACGACGCCGTTCCACAGGGTGTGCCCGAGCGCGACGAGCGCGAGGACCAGTGCGGCGCCGCGGACCGCGAGGGCCGTCGGCTGCGGGTGGACCGGGGTCACCGGGGCTGTCCCGGCCGCTCCGGTGACCCGGCGGCGGGCGGCCGTGCCCACGCCCGCTGCCTCGGCAGCCCCGCCGGGCCCTCGTCCGACGTGACCGTGTTGGCCGCGGCGGACCAGCCGTGCCGGTCCAGGGCACGCGCCAGCGCGCGGACCATACGGGGGTCGAACTGGCTCCCGGCGCAGCGCCTCAGCTCGTCGACCGCCGCAGGGACGGGCCGGCCGCGCCGGTAGGAGCGCGTCGAGGTCATCGCGTCGAAGGCGTCGGCGACGGCGACGACCCGGGCGAACTCGGGGATCCGGTCCCCGACGAGGCCGTACGGATAGCCGCTGCCGTCGAGCCTTTCGTGGTGGTGCAGGATCGCTGCGCGTGCCTCGTCCAGGAAGCCGATGCCCCGGACGATCTCGTGGCCGTACTCCGGATGCAGCTCGATGACGCGGCGCTCCTCGGGGGTGAGCGGACCGTCCTTGCGCAGGACCCGGGTCGGGACGCCGAGCTTGCCGACGTCGTGCAGGATGCCGGCGAAGCGGAGAGCTTCCATCCGCTCCTCCTCCATGCCCAGTTCCCGGGCGATCAGCTCGGAGGCACGGCCCACCCGCTCGCTGTGTCCTCGGGTGTAGCCGTCCTTGATGTCGACGGCCTGGACGAGCGCCCTGATGGTGGCGCGGTGGGCGGCGTGCTGACGGTGGTACTGCGCGAAGACCCAGCAGGAGATGTACATGGGCAGCAGGACGACCAGTGCGGACAGCGGCCCGTAGGAGCTGTGCCACAGGACGGCCATCATCAGCCCGGCCAGCGCGTGCACCAGGTGCGGCCCGACCGAGCGGGCCGGCAGTCCGCGCCAGGCGTGCCTGACGGCCACGCGCTCGGCCGTGACGAGGATTCCGCCGTCCAGCGCGGCCAGCACCAGACTGAAGACGAGCGCGGTCGCGCAGGCCGGGAGGAGGGCGTACGGAAGGTCGGGTCCCGCGCCTGCCGAGGAGCCGCCGAGCGTGGCGGGGCCGCCCAGGAAGCCGTACGTCCAGGAGGCGGCGCCCACGGTCAGGGCGAGCTGAGCGGCCCGCCAGACACGGCGTGCCGTGGCGGGCGGCCGCTCCACCCGGCCCGCGAGCGCACCGGGTACGGCGACGAGGACGGCGGCGGACGGTGGCAGCAGGAAGGCCGCCGCGAGCAGCAGGGGAAAGAACGATCCGGCACTGATCGGCACGGAGGTGCCGAAGCCACGGCAGCGACCGGGGAGTTCACAGGCGGTGTGGAGCGCGGCCAGCAGGCCGAGCGTGCCCCAGGGCGTGGCGGCCCCGGGGGACAGTGCGGGAAGGGCGCAGAGTGCGGCGCAGACCACCGCGCACAGGATGTGGACGCGCGCTGCCCCCGGTGTGCCCCTCACCCGTACCGCCCGCCCCCAGCCTGGTCAATGGAGGCGCCAGGCTAGCGAGTTGGAGGTCGGGCAGGGCCCGAAGGGGCCGGATTCGCACATTCGGGTGACATGACCGGGGTTCAGCGTTCGGCGCGCGGAGCGGCGGGAGCCGTCACTCCGCGGCCGCGGCCGGACGGTCGGCGCCGCCCAAGGCCACGTCCTGCTCGGGCACGGCGTGCCCGGAACGGATCAGGTCGATCCGTCCCATCACCTTCGAGCGCAGGTCGGCCGGGACGTCGTCCTGTCCGCAGCAGCGCTTGACCAGCTTCTTCACGGCCTGTTCGAGGCCGTACTTCTCCAGGCACGGGGAGCACTCCTCGAAGTGCACCTCGAATTTGGTGCAGTCGCCCTCGGGCATCTCATGGTCGAGAAACTCGTAGAGATGATCGAGAACCTCTGAGCAGTCCGTCTCGTGCGGCTCTCCGCAGCTCATGAGGCCGAGCCTTTCCTGTCGTCCGACTCACCGGCTCCGGCCGGGACGAGCCCGCGCTCGCGCGCGTAGTCCTCGAGCATGCCGCGCAGCTGGCGGCGTCCCCGGTGCAGCCGGGACATCACCGTACCGATGGGTGTCCCCATGATGTCCGCGATCTCCTTGTAGGCAAAGCCCTCTACATCGGCGAGATACACGGCGATGCGGAACTCTTCGGGGATCGACTGCAGGGCGGACTTCACATCGGAGTCCGGAAGGTGGTCAAGGGCCTGGGACTCCGCCGAGCGCAGACCGGTCGACATGTGCGACTCCGCACGCGCCAGCTGCCAGTCCTCGATCTCCTCGGCGGCACTCCGCTGGGGTTCGCGCTGCTTCTTGCGGTACGAGTTGATGAACGTGTTGGTGAGGATGCGGTACATCCACGCCTTGAGGTTGGTGCCCTCACGGAACTGGTGGAAGGAGCCGTACGCCTTGGCGTAGGTCTCCTGGACCAGGTCCTCGGCATCCGCGGGGTTGCGCGTCATGCGCAGCGCGGCCGAGTACATCTGGTCCAGATATCCGAGGGCGTCCCGCTCGAAGCGCGCGTTGCGCTCGGCGGTCGTCTCCTGCGCACGGCCGTCGTCGGTCCCTGTGTCGGTCCCTGTGACCGGACCCACCTCCTCCAACGCTGTCGCGGAGCCGAAACCGGACCCGCTCGCCTCGGAGAATAGTCGACCTTGCTTCTGAGCGGGCTGTCGATCGGCTCCGCCCGGGGCGCGCGCCGGAGTGCTCTTGGCCGCGTGAAGCACCGTCCACTCCAGTCCTGCGGCGTTCGAGCGGCTCGGGCAGATGGTCGAACCCATGCGACGGACTCCCTCTCCACGTACGACTGCGCTTGCCGCCACCGGCGGCATACCGACATCGGCGTTGTACCGACATCAGTCACAACAGCCGCCTCCCACGGCGCATTCCCAGGCCTGTGCGGGCCGCCGGGAGTGTGAGCGGGGCAACGTGGTCAGGAGAGCCCGTCCAGCCAATCGGCCACCGCGCCGACGAGGAGGTCCATGGCCTGATCCACGGTCAGCGGCGCCTTCTTCGGTACGGCGAAGCCATGATCCGCGTACGGCACCTCGAAGAGCCCGTGCTCCCCCGGCGGGAACTCCTCCGGCCGCCCGAACGGGTCGCGGCCGCCCTGCACCACGAGCGTGGGGACGCCCGCGCCGAGCAGCTCGTCCGCACGGGACTTCTCCGGCTTGCCCGGGGGATGCAGGGGGAAGCTCAGGGCGAGCACCGCGTGGGCGCCGAGCTCCGCGGCCGTACGGCAGGCCACCCGCGCCCCCGCGCTGCGTCCCCCGGCGACGACGGGAAGCCCGGGGGCCGTCAGCGCGGGCCACAGCCCGCGCCAGCCGGTGTCCAGGGTCCGTGGCGCCGGCGCCAGCTTCTTCCCGGCCACCCGCCAGGGCTGCTCCACCAGCGCCACGGTCACCCGGTGGCCCGGCAGCACGGCGGCCAGGCCCTGGAGGTCACGGGCCTCGATGCCGCCTCCCGCCCCATGGCTGACGGCGAGCACCAGACGGGCCCCCTGCGCGGGGTACCAGGTGATCCTGGCCTCTCCGGCATCCGTGCCGACACTCTCTGTCCTGCGTGCTGTCGCTGCTGTACGGCTCATCGCACCCATCCTGCCGGGTCAGAAGAGCGTGCTCACCTCAGGCGCGGCCAGCTCCTCCAGAAGTTCGGGGCCGTTGTTGCGGACGTTGCTGACGGCGGTGGCCACCGGATAGGCGCGCATCAGTCCGCCGGGGGGCGGCTCCAGCAGCGCCTTCAGCTCCTCGATGTCGGTGTGCGACGGGTCGAGCCAGTCGTCCCAGCGGTCAGGGGGCAGCATCAGGGGCATCCGGGGGTGGATGTCTGAGAGCGAAGCGGGCCCATCGGCGGGGGCGACGGCGAGCGGGGTCGTCTCCGCCTCGGTGGTGATCACCGAGCAGGTCACCCACCAGGCCGCCGGATGGTCGTCGGGGAGGGTCCGGTCGCGCCAGAACTCGTACAGCCCGGCCATGGCGAAGACGGAGCCGTCGGCGGGGGTCACGAAGTACGGCTGCTTGCGGGGCCGCTTCCTCTTCCCCTTCTCCTCCAGTTGGCGCTCGTCGGCCCCGGTGACCCACTCGTAGTAGCCGTCGGCGGGAAGGATGCAGCGCCTAGACACGAAGGGCCGGCGGAAGGACGGCTTCTCGTGGACGGTCTCCGCTCGGGCGTTGATCATCCGGGCGCCACCCTCGGGCGTCTTCGACCAGGACGGCACGAGCCCCCATTTCAGGGCACGCAACTGGCGAACCGGCCGCTGGTCATCGGCGTCCTTCACAGGACGGTCCAACACCGCGTAGACCTCCTTGGTCGGCGCGACATTCCAGTCGGGCGCCAAGGTCTCCGTCGGTTCCCACTTCTCCACACCGAAGAGCCCGGTCAGATCTTCCGGCCGTCGGCTCGCTGCATACCGTCCGCACATAAGTGCCAGACTGCCACGACCCGCCGGTCGAGTGGATGCCCATTCCTCAAGACCTGCTCGAGCACCTGCAAGGAGCCGCCCGCACCATGGACAGCACCGACCTCGGCGATCTCTGGGATCGCGTATTCGGAACCCAGCCCGCCCCGGAGCAGTGGCTGGTGGTCGTCACGGCCACGGCGGCGCTCATCGCGGTGGTGCCGAACCTCATATGGCGACTCTCCCGCAACGCGATCACCATCGCGCACGAGGGCGGGCACGGCCTTGTCGCTCTGCTCACCGGGCGGCAGCTGTCCGGTATCCGGCTGCACTCGGACACCAGCGGCCTCACCGTCAGCCGCGGCAAGCCCACCGGCATCGGCATGATCCTGACCGCCGCTTCCGGCTACACGGCGCCACCGCTGCTGGGGCTCGGCGGCGCCTGGCTGCTGACCAACGGCCGGATCACGCTGCTCCTGTGGCTGGCGACCGCACTCCTGGCGGTGATGCTGGTGATGATCCGCAATCTGTACGGGGCGCTGACGGTCATCCTCACGGGTACGACCTTCCTGCTGGTCTCCTGGCTGACCTCGGCCGACGTCCAGTCGGCGTTCGCGTACACCGTGGTCTGGTTCCTGCTGCTCGGCGGCGTGCGCCCGGCCTTCGAGCTGCAGTCCAAGCGCCGGTACGGCGGTGCCTCCGACTCCGACGCGGACCAGCTGGCCCGGCTGACGCACGCACCGGCCCCGATATGGCTCTTCCTCTTCCACGCGGTGTCGCTCTGCTCGCTGATCGGCGGAGGGCGCTGGCTCCTCGGGCTGTGAGAACAGGCGAGCGGGCGAGCGCGGGCGGCCGCCCCTACCACCCTTGTATTACGTGCCGGTTTCGGCCCATTTGTTCAGGATCTGGGTTTGCGCTGAGCCACTAAAGTAAGGCCCATGACCGAAAGTTCCGTGCACCCTGCCCTCTGGCCCGCCCCCCGAGCGACCGGGGCCGTCAACGCGACCGTCACCGTGCCCGGATCGAAGTCGGTCACCAATCGCGCCCTGGTCCTCGCCTCGCTGTCCTCCGAGCCGGGCTGGCTGCGCCGCCCGCTGCGCTCCCGGGACACCCTGCTGATGGCCCAGGCGCTCCGCGCGATGGGCGTCGGTATCGAGGAGGGCGTCGGCCCGGACGGCTCGGGCGAGGCCTGGCGGGTCATCCCCGCGGGTCTGCACGGTCCGGCCCAGGTGGACGTGGGCAACGCGGGCACGGTGATGCGCTTCCTGCCGCCCGTGGCCTGCCTCGCGGACGGCCCCGTCCACTTCGACGGGGACCCGCGGTCCTACGAGCGGCCCCTGCACGGCGTGATCGGAGCGCTCAAGTCGCTGGGCGCCCGGATCGACGACGACGGCCGGGGGACGCTGCCGCTGACCGTGCACGGAGCGGGCGCGCTGGACGGCGGCCCGGTGTCCATCGACGCCTCCTCGTCCTCCCAGTTCGTGTCCGCGCTGCTGCTGTCCGCGCCCCGGTTCAACCAGGGCGTGGAGGTGCGCCACACCGGCTCGGCGCTGCCCTCGATGCCGCACATCCGGATGACCGTCGACATGCTGCGCTCGGTCGGCGCCCAGGTCGACGAGCCGGAGTCGGGCGGTGAGCCCGATGTCTGGCGGGTCTCCCCCTCCGCCCTGCTGGGCCGCGATCTGACCGTCGAGCCCGACCTCTCCAACGCCCAGCCGTTCCTGGCCGCCGCGCTGGTGACCGGCGGCCGGGTCACCATCCCCGACTGGCCGGTGCGTACCACCCAGCCGGGTGACGCGCTGCGCGAGATCTTCACCGCAATGGGTGGCGCGTGCGAGCTGACCGAGCGCGGCCTCACCTTCAGGGGCTCGGGCTCGGTCCACGGCATCGACGTCGACCTGAGCGAGGTCGGTGAGCTGACCCCGGGCATCGCGGCACTCGCGGCCCTCGCCGACTCCCCGTCCACCCTGAGCGGCGTCGCCCACCTGCGGCTGCACGAGACGGACCGGCTGGCGGCGCTCACCAAGGAGATCAACGCACTCGGCGGCGACGTCACGGAGACCGCCGACGGTCTGCACATCGAGCCCCGGCCGCTGCACGGCGGCACCTTCCACACGTACGACGACCACCGAATGGCGACGGCGGGCGCGATCATTGGCCTCGCCGTGGCCGGGGTGGAGATCGAGAACATCGGCACGACGGCCAAGACCCTGCCGGACTTCGCCGACATGTGGACCGGCATGCTCGGGGAACCCTCCGGTGCCGTCGGCGTGACGGCCGGTGCGCCCGGCACCCCGGCCGGCCGGCGCGGGGTCTGAGGGCATGCGCCGCTACGGGAAGAACCCCGACGAGGACGACATCCGCGTCCGCCCCAACCCCAAGGGCAACCGGCCCCGTACACACACACGCCCCAAGCACGAGGACGCCCAGGACGGCATGGTCCTCACCGTCGACCGGGGCAGGCTCACCTGCCTGGTCGACGACCGCGCTGTCACGGCCATGAAGGCACGTGAACTGGGCCGCAAGGCCGCCGTGGTGGGCGACCGGGTCTCCCTGGTGGGCGACCTCTCGGGCGACAAGGACACCCTCGCGCGCATCGTGCGGATCGGGGCACGCACGTCGGTGCTCCGCCGAACGGCGGACGACGACGATCCGTTCGAGCGGGTGGTCGTCGCCAACGCCGACCAGCTGGCCATCGTCACCGCGCTCGCGGACCCCGAACCACGCCCCCGCATGATCGACCGCTGTCTGGTCGCGGCGTACGACGGCGGGCTCACCCCGCTCCTGGTGCTGACCAAGTCCGACCTCGCCCCCGCCGACCAACTGCTGGAGGCGTACACCCCGCTGGGTGTCCCCTACATCGTGACCAGCCGCGAGGAGCTGGAGGACGGGGACGCCGCCGACCGGGTGCGGGAGCTGCTGAACGACCGGGTGACCGCCTTCGTCGGACACTCCGGGGTCGGCAAGACGACGCTGGTCAACGCCCTGGTACCGAAGGACCGGCGACGTACGACCGGCTTGGTCAACGCCGTCACGGGGCGCGGCCGGCACACCACCACGTCGGCGCTCGCCCTGCCACTGCCGGACGGCCGGGGCTGGGTGGTCGACACTCCGGGCGTGCGGTCGTTCGGGCTGCACCACGTCGACCCCTCGCGGGTCATCAACGCCTTTCCCGATCTGCAGCCCGGCACGGAGAACTGTCCGCGCGGCTGCACGCACGACGGTCAGGAGCCGGAGTGCGCCCTGGACGCGTGGGTCGCCGACGGGCACGCCGATCCGGCGCGGCTCGACTCGCTGCGCAGACTGCTCGCCACCCGCGAGCGGCGCGAGGGAGACTGAGGCCACGACGGCGCACGCCACCGCCGAACACGCACGTTTGCGCCCTCCCGCGCCTGGTAAGGGCATAATCGCGCAAGCGCAAACGAAGCATCACCTACGTGGGAGGCACCTGACGATGGCGTGGTTGCTGATCGTGGTCGCCGGCCTGCTGGAGACCGGCTTCGCCGTGTGTCTGAAGCTTTCGCACGGATTCACCCGGCTCTGGCCGACGGTCGCCTTCTGTGCGTTCGCCCTCGGCAGCTTCGGTCTGCTGACCCTGGCCCTCAAGAAGCTCGACGTCGGCCCGGCGTACGCGGTGTGGACGGGCATCGGAGCGGCGGGGACCGCGATCTACGGGATGGTCTTCCTCGACGACGTGGTCTCCACGCTCAAGCTGGTGTCGATCTCACTGGTGATCGTCGGCGTGATCGGACTTCAGCTGTCCGGCTCGGCGCAATGAGCCCCGGCACGGGGCCCGCGGGCACCAGTGCGTAGGAGAGGGCGAGCCTGAGCGCGATCTCACAGATCAGCTCCAGCTCCGCCGGATCGCGTGGCGACGGTCCTTCCCCCAGCGCGGCCACGGCCCTGTCCCGCACCAGCGTGAGCAGCTCGACAGGCGTGGGCAGTGCCGCACCTGCGCACCTCCCGGCGGGAGGCCGCTCTCCCGGTCCGGGCAGGTGCTCGCCCCAGACGCCCGTGAGCAGGGCCTTGACCAGGACGTTCGAACGGGCCGCGCGGACCGTCCAGCGGGCGAGCTCCGCCGGCCCGTCCCCTCGGGCCCGGTCGGCGACAAGGGTCCGTTCCACGCCGGCCAGATAGCCGTCGGCCGCGCGCCGGATCAGTGCGCGGGCCAGACCGTCCTTGCTCCCGAACTCGTTGTAGAGGGTCTGCCGGGAGAACCCGGCACCGGCCGCCACGTCGACCATGCGCACGGCCGTCCAGGGCCGGGTGCGGAGCGCCGCATGCGCGGAGTCCAGCAGTGCTTCTCGCGCCGATGGCATCGTCGCCTCCCACGCCGGGGACCTGCCGGTCAGAGTCGACGCGCCCAGGGACGCTGTCAAGGGTCCGCGCGCCGCGGGAGCGGGGCCGTGTAGCCCGGGCAGGTGGCGGTGGATACTGTGACGGCATGCCCGACTACCACGATGATCTGCGCCTGGCCCACGTCCTGGCGGACGCCGCCGACGCGGCGACGATGGACCGCTTCAAGGCTCTGGACCTCAAGGTCGAGACCAAGCCGGACATGACGCCGGTGAGCGAGGCCGACAAGAACGCGGAGGAGCTGATCCGTGGGCACCTGCACCGGGCACGTCCACGCGACGCGATCCTGGGCGAGGAGTACGGCATCGAGGGCACCGGCCCGCGGCGCTGGGTCGTCGACCCGATCGACGGCACCAAGAACTACGTACGGGGTGTCCCCGTCTGGGCGACCCTGATCTCGTTGATGGAGGCCGGCGAGAACGGCTTCCAGCCGGTGGTCGGCGTCGTGTCGGCACCCGCGCTGAACCGCCGCTGGTGGGCGGCCAAGGGCGCCGGCGCCTTCTCCGGCCGCAGCCTGACGTCCGCGACCCGGCTGCATGTGTCGAAGGTCGAGCGCATCGCGGACTCCTCCTTCGCCTACGCCTCGATGACCGGCTGGGAGGAGCAGGGCCGCCTGGACGGCTTCATGGATCTGACGCGGGCCGTCTGGCGCACGCGCGGTTACGGCGACTTCTGGCCGTACATGATGGTCGCCGAGGGCTCGGTGGACATCTGTGCGGAACCTGAGCTCTCCCTCTGGGACATGGCGGCGAACGCGATCATCGTCCAGGAGGCGGGCGGTCTCTTCACCAGCCTCGACGGGGTCTCCGGACCGGGCGGCGGCAACGCGGCCGCGTCCAACGGCCTGCTCCACGACGAGCTGCTCGGCTATCTCAACCAACGGTACTGAAGTTCGAAGGCGTCCACCCTCTTGTTGAGCCCCTCCCCGGGTGCGACTCTAAAAGTCCCCCCACTTGTGAACTTGTGAATCGCCTCACGAAGAGGCTCTCGCAGATCACTTCGCCAAGGAGGTGGCTCCCCGCATGCTTGTCCGTGACGCCATGAGCACCCTGGTCCTCAGCATCGGCCCGGCCCACACGCTCCGTCAGGCGGCCCGGCTGATGTCGGCGCGCCGGGTCGGAGCAGCTGTCGTCCACGACCCGGACACCTGCGGTCTCGGCATCATCACCGAGCGCGACATCCTCGACGCCGTCGGCGCGGGGCTTGATCCCGATACCGAGACCGCGTCCACCCACACCACCACCGACGTCGTCTTCGCCTCTCCCGTCTGGACCCTGGAGGAGGCCGCCGGCGCCATGACACACGGCGGTTTCCGCCATCTGATCGTGCTGGACGGCGACGGCCCCGTGGGCATCGTCTCGGTGCGCGACATCATCAGGTGCTGGGCACCGGTGCGGCGCCCACGCGCCGAGATGACCGTCTGACCGACAGAACGGCGGGCCGGATTCCCGGGAGAGGGACCTCCCGGGAATCCGGCCCGCCACCGACGGCAAGCGCCTGGCCTAGCCGCGCAGGGCCTGGACCGCGGCTTCCAGCCGCTTGCCGAAGTCTCCGTCGGCCTGACGGAAGTTGTCGATCGCGCGCTCGGCGATGTCGTCGCGCGAGACCTTGGAGATGAACCCGGAGAGGTTGTCGATCAGCCGGTCCTTCTCCTCTTCTGTCATCAGCCGGTAGAGGTTGCCTGCCTGCACGAAGTCGTCGTCCTCGGTGTGGACCGGCGTCACATGGTTGCCGGTGCCGCCCGTGACCGGGACCGGCTCCCAGAGCGGCCGGTCCGTCTGGACCGGACCGCCGAAGCTGTTGGGCTCGTAGTTCTTCGCACCCTTGTGACGGCCGTCGTAGAGGTAGCCGTCACGGCTGTGGGTCCGCGCCTCGGTGGCGTGCGGGCGGTTCACCGGCAGGTGGTCGGCGTTGATGCCGACGCGGTAGCGGTGGGCGTCGCCGTACGCGAAGAGACGGCCCTGGAGCATCTTGTCGGGGGACGGGCCGATGCCGGGCACGAAGTGCGACGGGCTGAAGATCGACTGCTCGACCTCGGCGAAGACGTTGTCCGGGTTGCGGTTGAGCTCCAGCTTGCCGATCTCGATCGGCGGGTAGTCCGCGTGCGGCCACACCTTGGTCAGGTCGAAGGGGTTGAAGCGGTACGTGGCCGCCTCCGCCGCCGGCATGATCTGGACCTGCACCGTCCAGGTCGGGAAGTCACCGCGCTCGATGGACTCGCGCAGGTCGCGCTGGTGACTGTCCGGGTCCACCCCGGAGAGGCGGGCGGCCTCGTCGGCGGTGAGGTTCTTGATGCCCTGGTCGGTCTTGAAGTGGTACTTGACCCAGAAGACCTCTCCGGCCTCGTTGTTCCACTGGTAGGTGTGCGAGCCGAAGCCGTCCATGTGCCGGTACGAGGCCGGGATGCCGCGGTCACCGAAGAGCCAGGTCACCTGGTGCGTGGACTCGGGCGACAGACCCCAGAAGTCCCAGACGTTGTCCGCCTCCTGCGATCCGGTGTACGGGTCGCGCTTCTGGGTGTGGATGAAGTCGGGGAACTTGATGGCGTCCCGGATGAAGAACACCGGGGTGTTGTTGCCGACGAGGTCGTAGTTGCCCTCTTCGGTGTAGAACTTCAGCGCCCAGCCTCGGGGGTCACGCGCCGCGTCGGCGGAGCCGAGGTTGCCCGCCACGGTGGAGAAGCGCAGGAAGGTCTCGGTCTGCTTGCCGACCTCCGAGAGGAACTTCGCCCGCGTCCACTGCGAGACGTCCCGGGTCGGCGTGAAGGTGCCGTACGCACCGGCGCCACGGGCGTGGACGACGCGCTCCGGGATGCGCTCACGGTTGAAGTGGGCGAGCTTCTCCATGAGCGCCTGGTCCTGGACGAGAACCGGTCCACCCGGGCCGGCGGTCTCGCTGTTCTGATTGTCGGCCACCGGAGCGCCGGCCTCCGTGGTGAGCGGTCCCTGGGTCACGCGCGCCTCCTGCGTCAAATTCCGCACAGCGTCTTTCCTGTGCGGGGTGTTCTCGGCCGCGTGCACGACCGGGGCCTGTCCTGGCCAGTTCGTTACCGATCCTACAATGGACTTAGTCCAAGTCAAGCTGACATCTAAAGTCACATCGACTCGGGACTCGGGCCCCTCCACTGTTAGGCTGGGCCCCATGAGTGACCTCCTGGAACGACTTCGTGGACGTGGCTGGCGCATGACGGCACAGCGGCGCGTGGTGGCTGAGGTGCTCGAAGGGGACCATGTGCATCTCACCGCGGACGAGGTCCACGCGAGGGCCGTCGACCGCCTCCCCGAGATCTCCCGCGCGACCGTGTACAACACGCTGGGCGAGATGGTGTCCCTCGGCGAGGTCATCGAGGTCTCCACCGACCGCCGGGCGAAGCGGTACGACCCGAACGCCCACCGCCCCCACCACCACCTGGTGTGCGGGCGCTGCGGAGCGATCAAGGACGTCCACCCGGCCGGCAATCCACTGGCGGACCTGCCGGACGACGAGCGCTTCGGCTTCGCCGTATCGGAGGTCGAGGTGACCTACCGCGGCATCTGCCCGAACTGCGCCGCCACCGCCTGAGGCCGTACCCGCCCCTGCGCCGACATGGCCTCGGGGCGGGCGATGTTTGCGGGGGCATACGACAGAGGCCCGGATCCTTGGAAGGATCCGGGCCTCTGTCTTTCAGTAGCGGGGACAGGATTTGAACCTGCGACCTCTGGGTTATGAGCCCAGCGAGCTACCGAGCTGCTCCACCCCGCGCCGTTGTGATTGCAACTCTACGGTACCCGCACCGGCCGGAGCAAATTCATTCGCCGGACACCCATTCCCCCTGGACCGGCCGGCCCCTGGACCGACCCGCCCGTGGACCGGCCGGCCCTGGTCACGCGGTGAGCTCCTGATGCAGCGCCTCCAGCAGCCGGGCGGCCCGCTCGGCGACCTCCGCGGGCCCCAGCTCCACCGCACGGGCGCACCAGCGCTGCCCCTCGGTCAGCTCACCCCTGCGCGCGGAGAGCAGCGCGAGGCGCAGGGCGGCACGGCCGTGCCCGTCGTTTGCGGCGCGGCTCCACCACAGGGCCGCCTCGCGCTCGCTGCCCTCACGGGCGAGGAGCAGACCGAGGTTGAAGGCCCCGTTGCGGCTGCCCGACTCCGCGGCCTCGCGGTACCAGCGTGCGGCGCTCGCCATGTCACCGCGCGCTGCCGCGAGCATCCCCGCCCTGACCTGGGCGCGGCGGTGGCCCTGCTCGGCCGCCCGCTCGTACCACTCCTCGCACTCGGTCTTCTCCGGCATCGCCTCTCCCAGCGCGGGAGGCCCCGGCGCCGGCTGGCGCAGGTCGAGAACGCCCGCGAGCCGGAAGGCGGCCTCGGCGCTGCCGCCGCCCGCGGCGCACCGCAGATGGCGCTCGGCTTCCCGCTCATCGCCGTCGCGCAGCAGGGCCATGCCGACCTGGAGCGCGGCATCGGTGTGCCCTGCCGCCGCCGCCCGCTCGTACCAGCCGAGCGCCGTGCGGTCCTCGTCCCGTCCGGCGTGCAGGATGCCGAGGTTGAAGGCGGCGTCCACACTGCCTGCCTCCGCCGCCTTGGAGAACCAGGGCTCGGCCCCGGTCGCGTCCCCGGCCTGGAGCAGCAGCACGGCCAGCGCGTTGGCCGCCTCACGGTGCCCTGCGTAGGCGGCCCTGCGGTACCACTGCTCGGCCTGCGGGATCCGGTCCTGGGCGGCGCAGAGCAGACCGAGGTTGTACGCGCCGTTGACGTCGCCCGCATCCGTGGCGGCGCGGTACCAGCGCTCAGCGGTCTGCTGCTCACCCCTGGCCGCATGCAGGGCCCCCAGGGCGTTGGCGGCGTTGCCGTCGCCGTCCTGGGCGGCGCGCAGCCACCACACGGCCGCGCTCTCCACGTCGCCCGCGTCGCGCAGCAGGAAGCCGAGGGCGCAGGCCGCCCGGGGCTCGCCGTCCTTGGCCGCGGTGAGATACCAGCGGCCGGCCTCCTTCAGCTCGCCGCGCTGTTCGAGGATGGCGCCGAGGTGCAGGGCGGCACGGCGGTGACCGCGCGCCGCGGCCTGGCGGAACCACTGCTCGGCCTCGCCGACGCGTCCTGAGTCGGGACCGGCGACGGGGCTGTCCGGCTTCGCCGGCGCACCGGTGCCGAGCCTCGCGCGGTTCTCGCTCACGACGCGGCCGAGACCGAAGGCGTCGTGAGCGTCACCGACGGCGTTGCGCTCGATCGTGCGCGCCAGGCGGTACGCGGCCTCCCTGTGCCCCTGCTCAGCGGCGGCGCGCAGCCAGCGCTCGGCGCCCGCGTCACCACGGTGCTCCAGCAGGTCGGCCAGTGCGTACGCACCCAGCGCGTGCCCCTGCTCGGCGGACTGGCACAGCCAGTACTCGGCGCCGGGCTCGTCGCCTCGCTCCCGGAAGTGGCGGCCTAGGGCGTGCGCGGCCGCGGCGGATCCGGCGACGGCGGCGATGCGCCACCAACCGGCCGCCTCGTCCGCGTATCCCCTCTGGTGGAGGAGTACGCCGAGGTTGTTGGCCGCCGCCCGGTCGCCCTCGGCGGTGGCCGCGCGCAGGTGGACCTCGGCGCCGTCCAGGTCGCCGCGACGCAGCAGGAGGGCGCCCAGCACGCTCATCGACGCCGTGTCACCGGCGTCCGCGGCACGCCGGTGCCGCGCCTCGGTCTCATCGGCGTGATCCGTGGCATCCGTGGTGTCGGCCGTGTCGGCGGTGTCCGCCGAGCCCGCCGCGTTCCCTGCGTCTGCCGCATCTGCCGCGTCGGTGTTCCCGGCGACGTACGCGTCATCGGCCGTGTCGGCTCTCGCGGCGGCGTCGGCCGCGCCGTCGATGCCCGCGGTGAAGACATCGGCCTCGTAGGCGCCGTCGGCGAGGTCAGCGGTCCCGGCCAGGGCAGCGGCGAATGCCGCATCTGCCACGTTATCCGCCGTCCGGCCACGTCGCTGCACAAACCGCCCTGTCTCCAACAGAGTTGCCCTGTCCCCCATAAATACCATCGTCGCACCACCTGCAACCCGCGTACACCTGGTATACCGCGGCCAGTGAAGTCACTTCGGCGTTTTGTCGACATGCCCACAGAGAGACAAGTGAAACACGAATGAGTCCAACTCGTTCCCCGCGAACCGCACTTCACTACGACAACTTGAGAAAAGCCTCGCGGCACGACGAAGGCCCGGATCCCATAGGATCCGGGCCTTCACCTTCTAGTAGCGGGGACAGGATTTGAACCTGCGACCTCTGGGTTATGAGCCCAGCGAGCTACCGAGCTGCTCCACCCCGCGCCGTTGTGTTGAAACACTATCACGGCGCGGGGTCGAACTTTCTCAACTGCCCTGGTCGTCGCCCTCCGGCTTCACCGCGCCCTCGGTTCCCGAGGAGCCGCCGGATCCCTTCTTCTGGGCCGCCGCGGCCCGCTCGAGGGCTTCCTGCAGATCGGTCTGGGACTTGCCGTAGGCCTCCCAGTCCTGCTCCTTGAGCGCCGCCTCGCCGGCCGTGTACGCCTTCTGGGCGTCCGCGATGGCCTTCTTCAGCGCGGCCTCCCCGGTGGCCGGTGGCTCCGTGGTGTCGCCTGGCTCATCCGGTTCCGTCGGTGGCGTGGTCGTATCGGAGTCGACCCCGAAGACCTCGTTGAGCGCCTCTCCGAGGCTGTTCTCGAAGACGATCTTCGACCCGTACGAGGCGGCCACCTTGCGCAGCAGCGGGTAGTTCTGCGTGCCACCGCGCGTATAGACCGGTTCGATGTAGAGGAAACCTCCGTCGAGTGGCACGGTCAGCAGATTGCCGTACTCGATGTCCGAGTCCGTGCCCTTGAGGTTTCTCACGAACTCGGCGACGTCGTCGTTACCGTTGAGCTCACTCTGTACCTGGCCTGGTCCCTTGACCGTACTGGTGACTCTCAGGAGTCTGATCGTGCCGTAGTCCTTGCTGGCCGCGTCCGCGTCGACCGCCATGAAGGCGCCCAGGTTCGGGCGCCC
This sequence comes from Streptomyces sp. NPDC048565, assembly GCF_040650935.1. Lineage (NCBI taxonomy): Bacteria > Bacillati > Actinomycetota > Actinomycetes > Kitasatosporales > Streptomycetaceae > Streptomyces > Streptomyces sp. NPDC048565. The sequence goes on along the minus strand of NZ_JBEZIH010000014.1, from coordinate 80,104 downwards.
CTTCGGGGTGAAGGTCGTGGTCAGGGAGAACTTCTGCGCGTCCTGGTCCGGCATCTTCATGCTCAGGTAGTACGGCGGAACGGACCCTGGTTCCTTGTTGGTCGGGTCGTCCGGCACCTGCCAGGCGTCACTGCCGCTGTAGAACTGCGCGGGGTTCTCGACGTGGTACCGAGTCAGCAGCTCACGCTGGACCTTGAACAGATCCTGCGGGTAGCGCAGGTGGTCCATGAGCTCCTTCGGGATGTCGGCCCGTGGCTCCACCGTGCCCGGGAACGCCTTGCGCCACGTCTTGAGCACCGGGTCCTCGGTGTCCCATTCGTAGAGCTTGACCTTGCCGTCGTACGCGTCGACGGTGGCCTTCACGGAGTTCCGGATGTAGTTGACCTGGTTCTGCTGGGCGACGACCGCGCGCTGGTTGGTGGTCAGCGAGTCGGCCGTGGTGTCACCGAGCGTCGTACGCGAGGCGTACGGGTAGCCGTTGGTCGTCGTGTAGGCGTCGACGACCCACTGGATCCGGCCGTCCACGACCGCCGGATAGGCATCGCCGTCGATGGTCAGCCAGGGGGCCACCGCCTCGACGCGCTCCTTGGGCGTGCGGTTGTAGAGGATCCGCGAACCGTCGCCGATGGCTCCGGAGTACAGGATCTGCGGCTCGCTGAAGGACACCGCGTAGGCCGCCCGGTTGAAGGCGTTGGAGAGGCTGACGCCGCTGTCGCCCTTGTAACTGGTGGTCTTCTCGCCGTCCTCCTCGTAGTCGAGCTCCTTCTGGGGCCCGCCGACGATGGAGTACTGCTCGGTCTTCTCGCCGTAGTAGACGCGCTGCTCGTACTTGCCCAGCTCACCGGTGGTGGGCAGGCCCGACTCCGTGAAGTCGGGGGATCCCGAGGGGTTGGTGCCCGTCGTGGTGCCCCGGGCCGCGATGACGCCGTAGCCGTGGGTGTACGTGAAGTGGTCGTTGATCCAGTTCCGCTTGGGGAGGCCCTGGAGGTTCAGCTCGCGCAGGCCGATGACGGTGTCCTGCTCCTTGCCGTCCTCACCCTTGTAGCGGTCGACGTCCAGCGTCTTGGGGAACTGGTAGTAGTTCCTCTTCTGCTGGAGCTGCTGGAACGCGGGCGAGACGACGTTCGGGTCCATCACGCGGTAGCTGGCGGCGGAGTCGGCGCTCGCCCTCAGCTTGGTGCTGTCGTCGGACTTGCTGGTGCCCGCGTAGTCGTCGACCTTCGCGTCGTCGATGTCGTAGGCGTCACGCGTCGCGTCGATGTTCTTCTGGATGAACGGCGCTTCCTTGGCCTGCTCGTTCGGCTGGACCTGGAATTTCTGCACGATCGCCGGGTAGAGCCCGCCGATCAGGATCGCCGAGAGCACCATCAGGCCGAAGCCGATCACCGGCAGCTGCCAGGTGCGCCGCCAGAGCGTCGCGAAGAAGAGCACCGCGCAGATGACGGCGATGCAGAACAGGATCGTCTTCGCCGGCAGATAGGCGTTGGCGTCGACGTAGCGCAGGCCGGTCCAGTTGTCCGTGGCCTTGAAGTCGCTGGACTTCACGGCCAGGCCGTACCGGTCGAGCCAGTACGCCACGGCCTTCAGCGTGACGAAGACGCCCAGGAGCACGGAGAGATGACCGGTGGCCGCCCCCGTGGCCCGTGCACCGGGGCTCGTGATCCGCAGTCCGCCGTAGAGGTAGTGGGTCAGCGCCGCCGCGATCAGCGACAGCACCACGGCGGCGAAGCCGAATCCGAGCAGGAAGCGGTACCACGGCAGATCGAAGGAGTAGAAGGAGACGTCCAGCTTGAACTGGGGGTCCTTCTGGCCGAACGGCACGCCGTTGACATACATCAGCCACGTACGCCACTGGCCCGACGCGGAGGCGCCGGCGATCAGCCCGATGAGCGCGGTGACCGCGAGCAGCACCCACTTCTTGTACGGGGCGATGCTCATCCGGTAGCGGTCAAGGCTCTGCTGCTCCAGCGACATCGCGCTCAGCGGCGGCCTGAGCCGGTGCGCGAGCCAGATGTTCACACCGATGACCACGGCCATCAGCAGCCCGAAGACGAGGAACAGCCCGATCTTGGTCCACAGGGTGGTGGTGAAGACAGACGAATAATCAACCGACCTGTACCAGAGCCAGTCCGTCCAGAACCCCGAGAACATGACGAACGCCATGGCGAGAACCGCCAGGACACCCAATGTCATGAGCAGGGTACGGACGCGCCGGGACGGGCGGCCGACTCTGATCCGTGGCCCGGTCGGGCCTCCGCCGCGGTCCGGCATCTGGAAAGCCAACGTGCGCACCTCGAAGTTCGCGGTCGTGTGGAGCGGGCCCAGCGATCGTAGAGCCCACCTATGCAACTTACTGAGGCTTTACCTAGTTCCCGTTCCCGGGGCCCAAGGAGGCAGGATATTGAGCATGCCCAACGTTTCCCCCTCAGGCCCTCCGATGGCCGCGAGTCCACTGACCGTCGCCGTCCTCGAAATCGACACCTATGCCGCAGGTCTCGGCTGGGACCAGCCGGCCAGGCTGTTCGCCCTGGTCGACACCGCCCGGCTGCGCGCCCAGGAGCCGGGCCTCGCCGCCCAGCTCGGCCTCGACGACACCGCGTCCCCGACCGCCACCCTCACCCCTGTCGAGCAGGAGGAGCTCCCCGCAGGCACCGCGCTGGACGAATTCCTCGCCACGATCGCCTGGCCCGACGCCGTGGTCGGCTGCGCCATGACGGTCGAGCGGCTGATGCTGCCGCCGTCGGCGGAGGCGTCCGTACCCGAAGGGCTGACCGACGACCAGCTGACCAAGTGGGTCGCCGAGCATCCCGACCGGCAGGAGGTGCGAATGACCGTGGCGGTGCTGCGGGACGGGACACGGGACTCCGCCGTGCGCCTGCGGGAGAAGGACTCCCCGACCGAGGTCCTGACCGGCGCGGGTCTTGTTCCCGGGCTGGCCGAGGCGCTCGCGGCCACCTTCGAGTCCTGACGTCCCCGGCGGGGGCCGGCCGCCTCAGCTCTTCGAGCAGCTCGGCAGGCCGGCCGTGTCCCCCGTACGGATCTTCTCCAGGGACTTCTTGGCGTCGGCGAGCGTCTTCACCCTCACGAGGGTGAGGCCGCTCGGCGTGTCGGACGCCGCGGCGGCGCAGTTCTCGTCCGGGGTCAGGAAGTACCGGGCGCCTCCGTCGCGCGCGCCGACCAGCTTCATGTTGATCCCGCCGATGGGACCCACCTTGCCGTTGTCGTCGATGGTGCCGGTGCCGGCGATGAACTTTCCGCCCGTCAGCTTTCCGGGCGTCAGCTTGTCGATGATGCCGAGCGAGAACATCAGTCCGGCGCTCGGGCCGCCGACATCGGCCAGCTTGATGTCGATCTCGAACGGGAACGTGTGGTCCGTCCCGGCCTGGATCCCCACGATGGCCCGGTCACCGGAACCGTTCGAGGGGTCCGCGGGAGCCTTGCGCGTGGTGAGGGTGATGTCGTGGGAGCCCTTGGGCTCCTTGCCCGCCTTCTCGGCGGCGGCCGCGGTCCTGGCCGGGATCACCGTGAAGACGACGTCCTCGCCCGGCGTGTGCTTCGTGACGAGCTTGGCGACGTCCTCCGGCTGCTTCACCGCCGTGCCGTCGACCGCCTTGATCACATCGCCTGCGTGCAGCACGCCCTCGGCGGCACTGTCCTTGACGACCGTGGAGACCACCACGCGCGAGGTGACGGGGATCTTCAGCTCCTCCAGAGCGGCGACCTTCGCGCTCTCCTGGGACTGGCTGAACTCCTCGGCGTTCTCCTGGGTCGACTGCTCCTCGGTCTTGCCGTCCGGGTAGAGCGTGTCGTGGGGGACGACCACGCTGTCGTGGGCGAGCCAGCCGTAGACGGCCTCGACGATGTTCATGTCGAAGTCCGCGCCCGTGACGCGCACCGTCGTCATGTTGAGGTTGCCGGACGTCGGATACGTCTTGCGGCCGCTGATGTGCAGGACCGGCTCGCCACGGGCGTCGCCGAGCGTGTTCACGGTCGGGCCGGGCGACATCTCCGAATACGGCACGCGGATCAACACGCCTGCGCAGAGCAGCGCGATCAGGATGAGGGTGGAGGCGAGCATCGTCGCGGTGCGGCGTGGCATGGAACGACAGTACGGGAACAGCCTGTCAGTGCACCGTCGGGGCCGGTCCGTACGAGGCGGACGGGCGGTGAGGTCCGAAAGGACCGGGAGGCGTCGCGGATTCGCTCGCTGCGTGGACTGCGCCTACGGGGAGCGGGTGCGTTGGAGCGGGTGCGTTGGAGCGGGTGCGTTGCGGTGTTGGCAACTGCGTACAGCTGCTCGGGTCTCAGAGCGCCTCGGAACCGGAGTGCGACTTCTCCATCGCTTCACGGAACCTGGCGTAGCCGGCGAGTTCGGTACCGTCGCCGATCGTTCGGTTACGGGCTGCCCACCCTCCCCATATCGCTGCACCGAGAGCAGCTATGAGTGGAATCAACAGCCACGCGAGTGCTGCCATCACGACCTCCCTACCCCATGAGCGACCGCAACTGACGATCAGCAGATTAACCACCTGGAGGACCAACGCTCACGGCAGGGGTGCGGTTACGCAAATCGGGGCTGATGCCCCTGGGGGCGGTTTGCGCTCAGCAGGCGCCGACCCACTCCTCCGTACCGTCGGAGAAACGCTGGTGCTTCCAGATCGGGACCTCGCGCTTGAGGTCGTCGATCAGCTTGCGGCAGGCCGCGAAGGCCTCACCCCGATGGGCGCAGGACACGGCGACGACCACCGCCAGATCGCCCACGGACAGTTCACCCACCCGGTGGACGGCGGCCAGCGCCCGCACCGGGTACTCCGCCACGACCTTCTCGGCCACCCTGCGCAGCTCGTCGCCGGCCGTCGGGTGACAGGAGTATCCGAGGGAGCCGACGTCCTGTCCCCCGTCGTGATTGCGCACCGTGCCGACGAAGAGCGACGTGCCTCCCGCGGTGTCGTCACCGACCGCGCGGAAGATCTCGTCGACGGACAGCGGCGTGTCGCGGATGTCCAGCAGCCGGATGGGGTCCTGGGCCGCGTGCTCGCCGGGGTGATCGTGGGTGCGTGCCATGGGGCCATCGTGCCGCACGCCGCACGCTCCCCGTAATAGCGGTTTCGACCGGTGCCTCACCGGCCGGCTTGGAGCCTTCTACCAGGCAGAGGCCTGACCGCGGCCCCGCTAGAAGCGCCGGCGCGCCTTGCGGGCCCGCCGTACGAGCGCCGCGGTGCCGAGCAGTGCCACGGTCGCACCCGCCGCGCCCGCCGCCGTGGCGTCCTTGCGTCCCAGTCGCCGGCCGGCGACCGTGTGGCGTCCTTCCACCTCTTCCAGGAGCGCTGCCAGGACCTCCTCGTTGGTCCAGCGGGGGCGCCATCCCGCGTCGTGCAGCCGGCTCACACTGACCACCCAGGGGTGCATCGTGTAGGCGAGGTCGCCCGCCGGTGACGGTGTGAGGCCGATCCGGTGCAGCCTGGCCGCCGCACCGAGGGCAACGGCGGAGGGCAGCTCCATGCGGCGCACACCGGAGAGCTCCTCCACCTCCTCCTGTTCGAGCCAGCCGTCGCAGCCGACCGCGAACTCCCCCTCGATCTTTTCGAGAGCCGCGTACTCCAGGGCGCTGACCAGGTCGTCGACGTGACAGAACTGCCAGGCGGGGCGGGAGCCGGCTACGACCAGGAGCCTGGGCGACTCGAAGTACCGGGTGAGCGCCGTGTCCGTACCCCCGACCAGGACGGTGGGACGCACGACCGTGACGTTGAGGCCGGGGTGGGCGCGGGGTGCGCGGCGGCCGAGCCGTTCGATCTCCAGCAGGTCGCCGACACCGGTGGCCTCAGCGGTGGCCCGCAGTTCCGCGTCCTCGGAGAGCGGGATGTCGTTGTCGGGCAGAGCGCCGTAGACCATCGCCGATGTGCACAGCACGACCCGGTGGACACCCACGGCCGCCGCGGCCGTCAGCACGGTCTGGGTACCGCGCACGTTGTACGCGGTACGGGCGGCGGGATCGGTCTCCAGGTCGAGGTCGAGCGCCAGGTGCACGACGACGTCCGCGCCGCGCAGTTTCTCGGCGATGGCGGGGTCCCGCACGTCCAGGATGTGCCACGTCGCCTCGGGGACGTCCCCGCGGCGTTCGTCCATGGCGATGACCTGCTTGATCCGGTCGGATGCTGCGAGATGGGCGGTGAGCAGCTCACCCACGCCGCTCGCGGCACCGGTGACCGCGACGACGGGGCCGCGACTTCGGGAAGAATTTTTCGTGGGCTTGCTTTCGGGCGAGGGGTCGGCCAGGTTTCGCGCTGCGCGAACCTGCGGATCTGGGGAACTCACCGGGCGTCTCCAGCGGTTGTCTTCAGTACGTACCCGAATGACGCGTACGTACCAGGTGGCGTCCATCCTGCCGCAGGCCGGGAGCCGGCGGAGCACTGAGGGCCCGAGCGGGCTTCGGTGTCTACGCTGGATGGTGATGTCGGGCAGCCGCCGTCGGTTCCAGCCGGCGGCCCTACGAGCCGAGGAAACCCGTGAGTGACACCCCATTCGGATTCGGCCTTCCGCCGGAGGAGCCGGAAGACGGCGACGAGGGCAAGAAGAAGGACCCCACCGGTGGTGGGCAGGGCTCGGGCGGGCCGGCGAACCCGTTCGGCATCGGGCCGGGCGCGGGCGGGGACAACCCGTTCGCGGCGATGTTCGGTTCGATGAACCCGAACGACCTGGGTGCGGCCTTCCAGCAGCTCGGCCAGATGCTGAGCTACGAGGGCGGCCCGGTCAACTGGGACATGGCCAAGCAGATCGCCCGCCAGACGGTGTCGCAGGGCACCACGGACGGCAGCAAGGACGCGAGCGTCGGACCCACGGAGCGGGCCTCCGTCGACGAGGCGCTCCGTCTCGCCGACCTCTGGCTGGACGGCGTGACCTCGCTGCCGTCGGGCTCCGTGTCGACGGTGGCGTGGAGCCGCGCCGAGTGGGTCGAGGCCTCGCTGCCCGCGTGGCAGCAGCTGGTCGACCCGGTGGCCGAGCGTGTCGGCCTCGCCATGGGCGATGTCCTGCCGGAGGAGATGCAGGCCATGGCCGGCCCGCTGATCGGCATGATGCGGTCCATGGGCGGCGCCATGTTCGGCCAGCAGATCGGCCAGGCCGTCGGCACGCTCGCCGGTGAGGTCGTCGGCTCGACCGACATCGGCCTTCCGCTGGCGCCGGCCGGCAAGGCCGCGCTGCTTCCGCTGAACGTCGAGCGGTTCGGCAAGGACCTGAGCGTGCCGCAGGACGAGGTGCGGCTGTATCTGGCGCTGCGCGAGGCGGCCCACCAGCGGCTCTTCGCGCACGTCCCGTGGCTGCGCTCGCATCTGTTCGGCGCGGTCGAGGCCTATGCGCGCGGCATCAAGGTCGACACCAGCAAGCTGGAGGACGTCGTCGGGCAGTTCGACCCCTCGCAGCCCGAGCAGCTCCAGGACGCTCTTCAGCAGGGCATGTTCCAGCCGGAGGACACCCCGGAGCAGAAGGCGTCACTGGCCCGTCTGGAGACCGCTCTCGCCCTCGTCGAGGGCTGGGTGGACGCGGTGGTGCACGAGGCCGCGAAGTCCCGGCTGACCTCGGCGGACGCCCTGCGCGAGACGATGCGCAGGCGCCGCGCCTCAGGCGGTCCCGCCGAGCAGACCTTCGCCACGCTCATCGGGCTCCAGCTGCGGCCGCGCCGACTGCGCGACGCCTCCCGGCTGTGGGCCTCGCTCACTGACGCCCGGGGCGTCGACGGCCGTGACGGCCTGTGGGAGCACCCGGACATGCTGCCGACGGCCAGGGACCTGGACGACCCGGACGGGTTCGTCCACCACGAGCAGCTGGACTTCTCCGAGCTGGACAAGATGCTCGGAGAGGCGGCGAAGGGCCCGCAGAAGCCCGACGCCGAGGAGGAGAGCGAGGACGGGCCCGGCGACGAAGGCCCGGAGGGCCCGAAGGACGACGGCAAGGACGACTCCGGCCGGTGAGCCTGCACGACGACGCGATCTCGGTACTCAAGAGCTACGACGACGGCGACGCGGCCCAGGCCGAGCTGCGCCGGACGTATCTGACCCATCTGGCCGAGCACCCCGACGGCATGTGGAAAGCGTGCGGGGCGGGGCATCTGACCGCCAGCGCGCTGGTGATCGACCCCGAGCGCGGCAGGGTCCTGCTGACGCTGCACAGGAAGCTGCGGATGTGGCTGCAGATGGGCGGGCACTGCGAGCCCCAGGACACCACCCTGGCGGCGGCGGCCCTGCGCGAGGCCACGGAGGAGTCGGGGATCCCCGGGCTCATCCTGCTGCCGGGCGGGCCCGTGCGGCTCGACCGCCATCCCATCCCGGCGCCCTGCCACTGGCACCTCGATGTGCAGTACGCGGCGACGGCATCTGCCGGGGCGGTGGAGCGCATCAGCGAAGAGTCGCTCGATCTGCGCTGGTTCCCCTACGACGAGGTGGCTGGGGTGGCCGACGCCTCGGTCGGGCGGCTTCTTGCGAGCACCCGTGCACGGCTGGATCAGGGCGGCCTCTAGGGCGCGTTTCGAAAGTAGCGCCGTCCGCCCGAAGGGCGGGCCCGCCGGCGTCCGGTGCGTGCGATCGCAAGGCGGAGGGTCGCCCCGATACTGGGTGTATCGGGGCGATCCCGACAACGCGGCGAGCGTGCGTGCCAGGCGTCGCCGGGCAGGCGGGACTTTCGAAACACGCCCTAGACGTATCGGCGGGTGAGGGGCGGGCTCCCGTGGGAGACCGCCCCTCGTGTCCGCGCCCGGTCCGAGCGGGCGGCCCGGTCCGAGCGGGCGGCTCGCGGTTCAGTTCCAGGCGTTGTTCTGGTTCTGGCCGTGCGCGCCCTGCTGCCCCATACCGAACTGGGCCGCGGCCCCCGAGCCGATCTGGGCGCTCTGCGGCGGCAGCACCTCGCTCGGCTGGACGAGGGCGAAGCCCTGGCCGAGGAAGCTCAGCTCCCAGCCCTCCCCCGTGTTGCCACGGCGCCGGAAGACGCCGGAGGAGTGGGTCTGGGCCTGCATCTGCACCCGCAGCCCGCTCGACCAGGCGACGATCGCGTCGGCGTCGGCATTGACGTACTTGTCGGGGGTGACCTGGATCGACAGCGGCCGGCCCGAGGTCATCAGCGCGACCTTGCCTTCCCCGGTGATGCTGAGCTGGTACTTGCCGGTGCCGGAGACCCCGTACTGGCTGTCCACCGCGATGACCTCGGTGTGCAGCGAGGAGTCCAGCGCGAGGACGTAGGCGCTGTCGACCGTCATGCCCTCGTGGTCGACGTCCACCACATGGATGTACTGCGCGAGGTTGGCCAGATAGACCGTGCCCTGCCCGGAGCAGCGCATGAGGTCGAGGCCCTCACCGGTGCTCCTGCGGGCCTGGCGCTGGCCGTGCGACTGGTACTCCCCGTCGAACTCCATGAGTCCCTGGTAGGCGACCATCGCGCCCTTGCGGGCCAGGACGTCGTCGTGGCCGGCCAGCGCGACCCGCAGGAGCTGCGGATTCTGGACGGTGTAGCGGTCCTGCGACTGCTGTTCGGTGTAGCTGAAAAGCGGACTCTGCATGATGTGTTTCTCCCCCCGCTCAGTTCCGGATCCGCAGGCGGTCGGTACTGTCCTCGCTCGGCTGGACGACGACGATGCCCTGGCCGGAGAAGGCCATCTGGTACGCCTCTCCGCTGCCGCGCCCGATGAGGGAGCCCGCCTTGAAGCTGCGCTTGCCCTTCACCTTGAGGTTCGGGGACCAGGCGACGAGGGCGTCGGGATCGACATAGGTCTCGTCCTCGCCCCTGCCGCAGTCGACGACGATCGGTGTGCCGCGCGAGGTGATGGCGACCCATCCCGTGCCCTGGATCCCGATGTTCCACAGGCCCTGGCCTGCGAATTTAGCCATCCCCTTGACCCGCTCCACACCCCAGGTGAGGTGACTGTCGAAGGCCAGGAGATTGGTGCCGTTGACCGAGAGCGCGTCGTTGTCGAGGTTGATCACGACGACGTCGGCGCCGTAGTCGGCGAGGTAGAGCAGTCCGTCCCCGGCGCACTTCATCAGCGGTGCGCCCTCGCCGGTGATCCACTGGGCGGCGATGCTGCGGACTGCGGGCGGGTTGGGTTCGTACTGGATGAAGCCCTCGTAGGCCACCATCGAGCCGGTGCGCGCGTAGAGGTCCTGGCCGGTGGCCATGGCGACCTTGAGCATGGTGCTGCCGTGGTTCTCCATGCGGGCCGTGACGGGGGTCGGGGCGAAGCCCGCGAGCTGCTGATTCATGACGGGCTCCCTCAGACCTCGTAGGGCTGTACGACGATGAAGTTTCCGGGGGCTCCCCGGAACTGGAGGTTCACGGTCTCCCCGCTGTGCCCCGGGTACGCGTTGCGGCGCAGCCGGACCTGGCTGGAGATGATCACCTGGGACGCGGACGACCAGGCCACCACGGCGTTGCAGTCGGCGAAGGTGGTCGGCGTGACAGGCAGGACGACCGGCACACCGTGGGTCTTGACGACGACGGTGCCGGTGCCCTGGAACAGCATCGTGAACAGGGCGCCGCCGGGAATCCCGTGTCCTTCGATCCTGCGCACCTCGTACTGCAGGGACTCGTCGAAGGCGAGGACGTTCTCCGCGGAGACGCAGATGCCGTCACCCTGCAGTTCGATGGGATGCAGATGGGTCCCTTCCTCGGCGAGGAAGACCTGGCCGCGGCCGGTGCAGCGCATCAGCTGCATCTCCTGGCCCGTGGCGTTGCCGACCATGCGGCCCGCGAAACCGGCGCCCTTGTAGCCGAAGTCGACCTTGCCCTGGTACATCACCATGCTGCCCTGACGGGCCAGCACCGGGGCGCCGTCACCCATCGTCAGGTCGACGCGCATGAGCTTCGCGTTCTGCGAGGTCCAGCGCTGCCCGGTGGCCGTCTCCTTGTAGAGCTGCAGGGCGGCCTGCAGGCCTGCGCCGCCGGCGGGGACGCCCTGGGGTACGCCTTGCGGCATACCGGGCTGCATGCCGGGTGGCTGCTGGCCGAACGCCGGGGCGGCCGGGGGCTGCTGACCGTAGGGCGGGGCGGGAGGCGCCTGCTGGCCGAAGGGCGGGGCAGGAGGCGCCTGCTGACCGTAGGGCGGGGCGGGAGGCGCCTGCTGACCGTAGGGCGGCGGCGCGGGCGGGGCTCCCTGGCCCGGGACCTGGCCGAACTGCGGCTGCTGGGGCGGCTGTCCGTACGGCGAAGGCGCGGGCGCCACAGGGGCCGGTGCTTGCGGAGCCGGTGCCTGCGGCGGCTGCGCCAGGGGTGCCGCGATGGTCGGCGCGGCGTGTATCGGCGGCTGCTGCGGCGCGGGAGCCGGCGCTGCCGGAGACCCGAACGCCGGTGCGGGCTGCGGCGGCTGGGGAGCGGCCGGAGCACCGAAGGCGGGAGGCGCGGAGGCCTGGGCGGGCGGCGCGAACGAGGGTGCGGCGCCCTGCGGGGGCTCGGCGGGAGCCTCCTCGGCGACCTCCCCGCCGAAGTTCTTGAGCAGCGCGTCGAGTCCGCCGTCGAAGCCCTGGCCGATCGCGGCGAACCGCCAGACGTCCTTGAGATAGAAGTCGCCGAGCATGACCGCGCGCTCGGTGGTGAACTCCGAGCCGGTGAAGGCGTACCTCACCACTTCCTCGCCACCGGCCACGATCCGGATGTACCCGGGGCCGACCTGCGACATCTGCCCCGCGCCGTCGACGGTCGCGGTGAACGACAGCTTGTGGATGTTCGCCGGAATACGGTCGAGGGTGACGCGGAACGATTCTGTGTCACCTGCCTGGGCACCGAGAAGCTGAATGGACTCCTCAGGTGATTTCGGCTGGTTGAAGAAGATGAAATACCGGTCGTCGGAGAGCTGCTCATTGGCATCGAGACCGAAGCAGCTGATGTCGAACGTCAGGCCGGGGCCCGCGATCTGCACGCCTACGTACAGATCCGTCCCTGACGTGAGATCACTGACCTTGGCCTTGTGGCCGCGCTGAAATTCCCTGGCCATGCGTAACGACCGTCCCCCATCCCGAAGGTGAATGCATCGCGTCAGGCTAACCGCAAACCACGACATCGAGCCAAGCCGGTACAGACCCGGTACAGAACCGCCGACGTCACTCCTCGCGGGCGGCGGGCAGATGCGGAAGCCGGTCGGCCGCCACCACTCCTTCGAGGTAACCCCGCGCCCGCTCGGTACGGGGGTACGCCTCAAGGAGCTGCCAGAAACGCGGCCCGTGACCGGGGACCAGCAGATGGGCCAACTCGTGCAGGAGGACGTAGTCGAGTACGTACTCCGGCATCCCCTGCAGCCGGTGCGAGAGCCGGATGCTGCCCTCGGCCGGAGTGCAGGAGCCCCAGCGGGTGTTCTGATTGGTCACCCAGCGCACGGAGGCGGGCCGCGCACGGCCGTCGAGATACTGGCCGGAGAGCCGCTCCGCGCGGTCGGCGAGCTCGGTGTCACCGATGACGCGCTTGCTCTCCTGCGCGGCCAGCTTGTCCAGCATCACGCCGACCCAGCGCTGCTCCTCGTCCTCCGACATCCGGGCGGGGATGAGCACGATGGTGCGGTCGCCCTCCCGGTACGCCGAGACCGTTCTGCTGCGCCGGGTGCTCCTGCGGACCTCGACCGCGCTCGTCGCCGATGCGCGGGGCTGCTGGGCGGCTGCGCCGACCTGCCGGCGTCCGGCGCCACGCGCAGGGGTCTCCCCGGCGAGACCAGGTGAGGAGTCGGCGGGCACGTCACGACGTTACCCGCCGGCGGCGCGGTAAGTCCCGCCTCCCCGACGGACCGGCGTTGATCCACTTCTCGACTTGCACCATTTGAACGACTAATACCCCAGCCTGTGGATAACTTTCCGCCCGTTTCGCCGCCACGTTGCATTCTGGCAACGGAGCCCCGACACCGACCTGGGAGAAGTCATGCATCCGATGCTGAAGCCCGCGCTGCGCCGTGCCTGGCGTGGAAGGAACACCGTGCAATTCGGCGTGACGCCCGCGCACGCGGTAACGCTGGGACCGATGGATATCGCCACAGGCAGCTTTCTGGAGCTGCTCGACGGAACACGCGGGCTACCGCTGCTCCGCGAGGAGGCGAGAGCTCTGGACCTGTCGGACCGGCATGTGGACATTCTCGTATCGCGCCTCACGGAGGCCGGTCTGCTGGACGATCCGGACGCGGGCGGCCCCGAGGCCGACGCCTTACGCCGACGGGCCGAGACCCTGGAACGCCAGCGCCCCGACGCCGCAGCGCTCTCCGTGGTCCATCCGACACCCGGCAGCGGGCTGCGCAGGCTCGCGGCCCGGCGCGCGACGCGGGTACAGGTGCGCGGAGCCGGCAGGGTCGGCGCGACGATCGCCGCGGTCCTGTCGGGGTCGGGGGTCGGCCACGTCGAGGTTCTCGACGGGGGCCGTACCGAACCCTGGGACGTCGCTCCTGGCGGTCTCCCGGCGTCAGCGGTCGGAGAGCGCCGGGACACGGCGGCCCGGCAGCTGGTGCGCAGATCCGCGGTGGGCGGACCTCCGCGATCGGGCGGCGGGACGGGCCGGGCCCCGACAAGCGGCGAACCCGCCCTGTCCCTGATCGTGGTGGCACCGAGGGACGGCCTCTCCGTCTACGCCCCCGACCCGGACACCGCGGCGCCGTGGATCTCCTCAGGTACGCCCCATCTCTATGCGGGAGTGATCGAAGCCACCGGAGTGGTCGGGCCGTTGGTGCTGCCAGGAGGCACCGGCTGCGCGGGCTGCCTGGCACTGCGCCGCGCGGAGGCGGACCCGCAGTGGCCACGGATGCTCGCGCAGTGGAGGTCGGGCCGGCGCACCTGGGTGCAGGCCTGCGACCTGGGCCTGGCGACCGCCGTGGCGGGCCTGGCCGCGGCCCATGCGCTGTCGTTCCTCGACGGAGAGCTGCCGTCCAGCACGGGGGCGCGGTGGGAGGCCGCCATGCCGATGCTGGACTGGCGGCCGGAGCGCCTGGACCCGCACCTCGACTGTCTCTGCGGTGCCGCCGGGCACACTGAGGTGGGGCTCACCCCCGCGGCCGGCGCCACGCACGACACAATGGCCGGGTGACCGTCGCCGACGGAGCTGAGCCGGATACTCACGCCGCACGGCAGTCTGGGAACTGGAGGGGCACATGTCTGATCTTCCCCGGAAGGCGGTCACCCGTACCGCGAAGCTGGCAGCCCTGCCGCTCGGCTTCGCCGGCCGTGCCACATGGGGTCTGGGCAAACGGATCGGCGGGAAGCCCGCCGAGATGGTGGCGCGTGAGGTCCAGCAGCGCACGGCGGACCAGCTCTTCAAGGTCCTCGGTGAGCTGAAGGGCGGTGCGATGAAGCTGGGACAGGCGCTGTCCGTCTTCGAATCCGCGCTGCCCGAGGATGTCGCGGGCCCCTACCGAGCGGCGCTGACCAAGCTGCAGGAGGCGGCGCCGCCCATGCCGACCTCCACGGTCCACGGGGTACTGGAGGAACAGCTGGGCGATGACTGGCGGGAGCTGTTCATCGAGTTCGAGGACCGGCCGTCCGCCGCGGCCTCGATCGGACAGGTCCACCGCGCCGTGTGGCACGACGGCCGCGACGTCGCCGTGAAGGTGCAGTATCCGGGCGCCGGTGAGGCGTTGCTGTCGGATCTCACCCAACTCAGCCGCTTCGCACGGCTCCTGGGGCCGCTGGTGCCGGGGATGGACATCAAGCCGCTCATCACGGAGCTGCGCGACCGGGTGTCCGAGGAGCTGGACTACGGCCTGGAGGCCCAGGCCCAGGAGGAGCACGCGGCGGAGTTCGAGGACGATCCCGATGTCGTGATCCCCCAGGTGGTGCATCGGTCCGAGCAGGTGCTCGTCACGGAGTGGATCGGCGGAATTCCGCTGTCGGAGGTGATCGCCGACGGTACGACGCGGCAGCGGGACCGGGCGGGCCAGCTGCTGGCGCGTTTCCTGTTCTCGGGTCCGGCCCGCACCGGTCTGCTGCACGCGGACCCCCATCCGGGTAACTTCCGGCTGCTTCCCCCGGCGGACGGCATGACCGCCGGGGACCCGGACGGCCCCGACGAAGTGGCGCCCTGGCGCCTGGGGGTGCTGGACTTCGGCACGGTGGACCGGCTTCCCGGCGGTCTGCCAGGGATCATCGGTGACGCGCTGCGGATGACGCTCGACGGGGACGCCGACGCCGTGTACGCCATGTTGCGCGAGGCGGGCTTCGTCAAGGACTCCATCGATCTCGAACCGGACGCCGTGCTCGGCTATCTGCTGCCCATCATCGAGCCGGCGCAGGTGGACGAGTTCACCTTCACCCGCTCCTGGCTGCGCAGCCAGGCGGCCCGGATCGCTGATCCGCGCTCCCCGGCGCATCAGATGGGGAAGCAGCTGAATCTGCCGCCGTCCTATCTGCTGATACACCGCGTGACGCTGAGCACGATCGGGGTGCTCTGCCAGCTGGGCGCGACCGTCCGTCTCCGTGACGAACTGGAGTCCTGGCTGCCGGGGTTCCTCCTGGAGGAGGAGTACGAACCGGCCGAGGACAGCGAGCAGGAGGGCGCGAAGGACAGCGCGGAGGAGGCCGCGGCGGTCGAGGTGTAGTGGCGCCGCCGGCCGGTCACCACCAGGCGGAGTCGAGTCTGCTCTCGATCGCTCTGATGTGGGTGCGCGCGCAGTCCTCGCAGAAGTACTGGCGGCTGCCGTTCTCCACGGAGCAGAGCCACGTCGGAGGTGCCGGGTCCGATGTCGCGGTGGTGCCGCAGCGGGCACACGCCACACGATGGGCAACCGGTTTCGCGGGGTGATGAGTCTCCTCGTCCACCTCGCGACGATAACGCCGCCCGGCGCACGGCGCACGGCGCACGCACTGCGGGGCCGACCTGTCCTGGCCGGCCCCGCTGGTCGGGGAGGTTGGCTGCCTGAGGAGCCGAGCGGTGGCCCGGCAGCCGTGTTGCTGCGTACCAACTGCTGATGCTGCGTACTACTGGTGCCGCCTACTGCGGGTGCTGTGCCTGGGATGTCTGGGCTGTCAGTGCATGACGGCCATGGCGAGCGCCCGGCGGGCGCGCATCGAGGCACGCTCCGCACGGCGCTGCATCCGCCTGGCGGCCACCAGGCGGCCGGCCTCACGGGCGTCCTCGGCCTCCCTCAGGCGGTCGTGCATATGAGCACGGGCCAGGGCTTCTGGGATGAGTTGCATCTCGCGGGTCCTGTTCTGACGCGAGTCGTTCGCGCCGATGATGGTGACGTCCGGGGTGGCGGAGCCGACAGGCTCCCTCGTGGTGGTGGTCATGGGTGCCTGATTCCGGGGGTCATGGGTCTGGGGACGGTCGATGGTTCCGATGCGCTTCGTTCGTGTGGGGGACATGACCCCCAGGCCGGCGGTCACGCCGCGACGACCGGGTGCTTACGGGGACGGCCACGCGGCCTCTTGCGGGCGACCACGACGCCCTGCACGAAGAGCTCACCGCCCCAGACGCCCCACGGCTCGCGCCTCTCCTTGGCGCCGGCGAGGCAGGCCTCGATCAGCGGACAGGTCCGGCAGAGGGACTTGGCGTATTCGACGTCGGCCGGGGACTCGGCGAAGAAGACCTCCGGGTCGTAGGAACGGCACGGGACGGGCACGCCGAGGTTCTCGATGGCGTCGTCGAGCGCGGTGAGCGCGGTGAGGGGGATCAAGGTGGAGTCCTCCGTGAGGCCGGGCGGGGAGATCGTGTCGGAAGGCGGTACGGACGGGGCGTGCGTCTCGAGTTGCACGGTGGCGTTGTCCTCGTCTGGTCGTGCCGGCCTGTTGGCCGGTTGGCGGCTGGTACCAGGTCCTGCTGTCCCGAGGCTCCTTCGTCTCGTCTCATCCGTTCGGACAAAACAAAAGGGCCGCGGATCCCGAGTGGGGTTCCGCGGCCCTGAAGGCGCCGGCCTGATATGGATCAGGCTGGATCACTCCAGGGTTCAGGCCCACGGAAGGCCCACATCGTGTGGTGGTGCTGCGTCGTCTGCTTCTGGGCTCCGGCACCGGCTGCGGCTGCCGCAAAGGCATAGGCCGAGGCCCGTCCCTTCGCTACTGCTGCTTCCGGCGCCTCGGTCGGTCGCTCATTGCGCTCTCGCACGGGCAGGCTCGCCGCAGACAGCGGGCTGATCGCGGAGATGCCGGACACACCGGTGGCGAGAAGCGAGAGCTCCGAGGAACGGGTGAGGCCGAGCGAGCAGGTGGAGACGACCGACGGATCGGTCATTTTGATGGTGTTGATGATGCTGATCACGACAATCGCCTCCTCTCGGCGTCTCAAGGGACCGGCCGGGGCCGATCCTGCGGTATTCGGATAAGTACAGCACGGAGTCAGGGCTTCAGAGAAGTCGCTGTTCCCGTGGTTAAGAACCTATGGTGATGACTGCTGCGGGCGCAAACTATTTTTTCGACGAGTTTTTCTCACACGTCGCCGTCGCCGCCCTCCGGCTCCTCACCCACCGCCCGGCCTGCGCAAATGGCCAGCACATCGGCCCCGAACCTGGTCAGCTTCCTGTTGCCGACACCGGGGATGACGACCAGCTCACCCTCACTGCCCGGCGCGGCCTCGGCGATCGCCATCAGAGTCTTGTCGGTGAAGACGCAGTACGCGGGCTGGCTGATCTCCTTCGCCCGGTCGGCGCGCCACTCCCGCAGCCGCTCGTACAGCCCCTCGTCCATGTCCGAGGGACAGTCCTCGCAGCGCATCAGTTTCATCTCGCCGGCCTCGGTCAGCGTCCTGCCGCAGACCCTGCACCTCACCGGTCCCCTCCGGCCCGCCCTGACCGGCTTCTCCGCCCCCGCGCCGCCCGCGCCCGCACGGGAGCCCCGGTCGATGCCGCCGGCTCCTCCGGCCCCGCCCCGCGTGCCGAGTGCGGCCGAACCCGGCCGCAGCCCGTTCAGGAAGCGGGTCGCCCGGCGGTTCCCACGACCACCCGGCGACCTGGACAGCGCCCAGGACAGCGAGAGATGGAAACGGGCCCGGGTGACACCGACATAGAGCAGCCGGCGCTCCTCCTCGACCTGCTCGTCCGTCTTGGCGTAGGCGATCGGCATCATGCCCTCGGTCAGCCCCACGAGGAACGCGGCATCCCACTCCAGGCCCTTCGCCGAGTGCAGCGACGCCAGGGTGACGCCCTGGACCGTCGGCGCGTGCTGGGCGGCGGCCCGCTCGTCGAGCTCGGCCACGAGGGCCGAGAGCGTCGCGCCCGGCCTGGCCTGTTCGAAGTCCTCGGCCAGCCGCACCAGCGCGGCGAGGGACTCCCAGCGGTCCCGCACCGCCCCCGAACCGGCCGGCGGCTTGGAGGTCCAGCCCTTCGTGGAAAGCACCGCCCGCACCTCGGACGGCAGGTCGTCGGCGCCGTCGAGCAGTGAGTCGTTTCCCCCCGCGCGGGCGGCACCGCGCAGGGCGACGCCAGCCTCCCGCACCTCGGGCCGGTCGAAGAAGCGCTCCGCGCCACGCAGCTGGTAAGGCACGCCGGCGTCCGCGAGTGCCTGCTCATAGACCTCGGACTGGGAGTTGACGCGGTACAGCACGGCGATCTCACCGGCAGGGACACCTGCGGCGATCAGGTCGCGGATCCGCCGTGCGGTGCCCTCGGCCTCCGCGGGCTCGTCCGGGTACTCCGTGTAGAGGGGTTCGGGGCCCTTGTCCCGCTGCGAGACCAGCTCGAGCCGGTGCTCGGACGCCTTGCCCCTGGCCTGGCTCAGCAGGCCGTTGGCCAGATGGACGACCTGAGGTGTGGAGCGGTAGTCGCGGACCAGCTTGACCACCGTCGCGTCGGGATGGCGGGTGCGGAAATTCAGCAGATGATCGGGGGTGGCACCGGTGAAGGAGTAGATCGTCTGACCGGCGTCGCCGACGACGCAGAGATCGTCCCGGTCGCCGAGCCAGAGATCGAGCAGGCGCTGCTGGAGCGGGCTGACGTCCTGGTACTCGTCGACGACGAAGTGCTGGTACTGGCCGCGCACATGCTCAGCGATGTCGCGGCGGTCCTGGAGGATGCCGACGGTCAGCAGCAGCACGTCCTCGAAGTCGATCACCGACCGGTCGCGCTTCAGCTGCTCGTACATCGCGTAGATCTGGGAGAGCTCGGCCGGGTCGCGCGGGACGTCCCGCTGGGTCTTGGCGACCGCCGCCGGGTAGTCGGCGGGCACGGTCTGGGTGACCTTGGCCCACTCGATCTCACTGGTGGTGTCCCGCAGCTCGTTGCGGTCGAGCCGGATCCCGCAGCGGGCCGCGGCCTCGGCGACCAGCTGGACCTTGCGCTCCACCAGCCGTGGAAGCTCACCCCCGACCGCTCTGGGCCAGAAGTACTGCAGCTGGCGCAGGGCCGCGGAGTGGAAGGTCCTGGCCTGCACACCGGTCGCACCGAGCTGGCGGAGCCTGCCCCGCATCTCCCCGGCCGCCCGGTTGGTGAAGGTGACGGCGAGCACGGTCGTCGGCTGGAGGATGCCGGCACGCACCCCGTAGGCGATGCGGTGCGTGATCGCCCGCGTCTTGCCCGTGCCCGCTCCGGCCAGCACGCACACGGGTCCGCCGAGGGCCAGCGCGACCTCGCGCTGCTCCGGGTCGAGCCCGTCGAGCACGGCGTCCGCGGAGTCGGGGACCTGTGGGAAGAGGGTGGAATGCGTTGCTGCTGTCACCCTGCCATGCTGCCAGGTCGCGAGGGGCCACCGCGGCGGTTGTCCACAGGGGGTGGCGTTCGTCGTACCGGCGGGCAGGCCGGGGAATGGCGGTCGGGTCTCGTACGTTCCCTCCATGCGGGACGTGCGCGTGCGCGCGGCCTCGACACTCAGCGAGACGGACGAGACATGAGGAGCGCCGACGACATGCCGGGCACTGTGACGATGTACAGCACCACGTGGTGCGGCTACTGCCGCCGGCTCAAGGGGCAGATGGACCGCGAGGGCATCGCGTACACCGAGGTCAACATCGAGCACGACGCGGACTCGGCGGCCTTCGTGGAGAAGGCGAACGGGGGGAACCAGACGGTGCCGACCGTGCTTTTCCCAGACGGCTCGACGCTGACCAACCCCTCGCTGGCCCAGGTCAAGCAGAAGATCGGCGCCTGACACCGAGGCGGATGACAGCGGCCCCGGAGCAGAGAGTTACTCCGGGGCCGTCGTACGCGCGCACGCTGGTGCGGGCCAGTCAGCCGATGGTGCCGGGCTTCGGGAGCGGCTTGCCGTACCAGAGCTCGATCAGGCGTGCCGCGATCGAGACGCCGAACGGGGGCAGCACCTCGCCCGAGTCGAAGGCCGCCGTGAGCTCCTCGCGGGAGAACCAGCGGGCCTCCTCGATCTCCTCGCCGTCCACATTGATCTCGGACGACGAGGCACGTGCCATGAAGCCGAGCATCAGGCTGGAGGGGAACGGCCAGGGCTGGCTGGCGATGTACTCGACCTCGCCGATGACGACCCCCGCCTCCTCGAAGACCTCACGGGCCACGGACTGCTCGATCGACTCCCCCGGCTCGACGAAGCCGGCGAGGGTCGAGAAGCGGCCTTCGGGCCAGTGCACCTGGCGCCCCAGCAGGGCGCGATCCTGGTCGTCCGTGACCAGCATGATGACCGCCGGGTCGGTGCGCGGGTAGTGCTCCGCACCGCAGGCCTGGCAGCGGCGGATGTGTCCGGCCGCCGCGATGACGGTGCGCTCGCCGCAACGTGAGCAGAAGCGGTGCAGCCGCTGCCAGTTCTCCAGAGCCACCGCGTGCACCATCAGTCCGGCGTCGCGCGGGCCGAGCAGCATCCCGGCCTCACGCAGCCCGGCGGGCCGTGCGGACTGGTCCATACGGCCCGGCAGGGAGTCCTTCTGGAGCGCGAAGTAGCGTACGCCGTCCTCGTCGGTGCCCAGGAAGTAGCGGTGGGTCTCGGTGACGGGCGCCTCGAAGGCGGGCGTCATGACGAGCTCGGTGCCGCCCTCGGGGGTGTCGTCGATGAGCGCCTGCCCCCCGGAGACGACGAAGACCCTGGTCGTCGGGTGACTCCAGGCCGCGGCGAGCCAGGCCTCGTCGAGCCGGTGGTGCGCGGCGCGGTCGATGCCGCTGGGCGCGGTGAGACCGATCGGGCGGTCTGCGGTGGCGTTGTCGAAGGTGCTCACAGGTGCTTCCTACTCCCCCGGGGGTGGATCGGGCGTTCAGAGATTCAGCGCAGCGCGTCGGCCAGCTCGCCCCACAGATGGGCGGTGGTCTCCGCGCCTTTGATGAGGAGGTCGAGCTCGACCTTCTCGTCGGGACCGTGCCAGCCGTCGGACGGTACGGAGATGCCGAGGAAGAGGACGGGTGCGCCGAGCACGTCCCGCAGGTCGGCGGCGGGGCCCGAGCCCCCTTCGCGGGTGAAGAGGATCTTCGTCCCGAAGGCCGTTCCCATGGCGCGGGCCACCGCCTGGAGGGCGGGGTGGTCCAGGGGTGTCAGACAGGGGCGGGTCGCGGGGGCGAAGGCGATCCGGTGGCGGACACCGGCGGGGATCCTGGCCTCGGCCCAGGCACGGACCGCTTCCTGGATCCGCTCGGGGTCCTGGCCGTCGACCAGCCGGAAGCTCAGCTTCACCAGGGCGGACGAGGGGATGACGGTCTTGCTGCCCGCGCCCTGGTAGCCGCCGCCGATGCCGTTGACCTCGGCGGTGGGGCGGGCCCAGACGCGCTCCAGGGTGGAGTAGCCGGCCTCGCCGGACGCGGCGTGCGAGGCCGCGGTCCGCAGCCAGGTGTCCTCGTCGAAGGGCAGCTCGGCGAAGAGGGCGCGTTCGGCCGCGGTGAGTTCGGTGACGCCGTCGTAGAAGCCGGGGACCGCGACCCTGCCCTCCGTGTCGTGGAGGGCGGCGACAAGACGGGCGAGGGCGGTCGCGGGATTGGGCACCGCACCGCCGAAGGACCCGGAGTGGATGTCCTGGTCGGGGCCCGACAGCTCGATCTCGCACTCCGCGAGGCCGCGCATGCCGGTGCAGACGGTGGGGGTGTTCTCGTCCCACATGCCCGTGTCGGAGACGATCACGACGTCGGCCGCGATGCGGGCGGCCCGCTCGTCGGCCAGCGCGCGGAAGTGCGGCGAACCGGACTCCTCCTCGCCCTCGATCAGGAGCTTGAGGTGTACGGCGGGGGTCGTGCGGCCGGTCGCGGCGAGGTGGGCGCGGACACCGAGTGTGTGGAAGAACACCTGGCCCTTGTCGTCGGCGGCGCCCCTTCCGTACATCCTGCCGTCGCGGATCACCGGGTCGAACGGGTCGGTGCTCCAGCCGTCATCGAGGTGCGCGGGCTGCACGTCGTGGTGGCCGTAGACCAGGACGACGGGTGCGTCGGGGTCCTCGGACGGCCATTCGGCGAAGACCGCCGGGGCGCCGGGCGTCTCCCAGATCTCGGTGACCGGGAATCCGGTCTCCGCGAGCTTGGCGGACAGCCACTCGGCGCTGCGCCGCACGTCCCCGTCGTGCTCCGGCTGCGCGGACACCGACGGGATGCGCAGCCACTCGGCGAGGTCGCCGATGAAGGCCGCGCGGTGCTGCTCGGTGTACGTACGGACGGCGCTGTCCGGGGTGTCGCTCATGCTTATGAGCCTATCGGCCCTGAGGAGGTGGCTCGTCCAGCAGGAGCCTCTCCAGCTCCTCACGGCCGGGCAGCCCGGTGGGGCGGGACGTCTCCCCGGTGCGTATGTAGAGGAAGGTCGCTGTGACCGCGTCCGGCGGCAGGCCGTGGAGTTCCGCCCAGGCCAGGCGGTAGACGGCGAGCTGGAGCGGGTCGGCGGTGCCGTGCCGGCCGGTCTTCCAGTCGACGATCTCGTACGTGTCACCGTTGCGGTAGACCGCGTCGATCCGGCCGCGGATCACCCGGCCGCCCAGCGTGATCTGGAAGGGGGTCTCGACGCGGTACGGAGTGCGCCGGGCGTACGCCGTACGTTCGAAGGCTTCCTTGAGCTCCGTGAGGTCACGCTCGTCGGCGATCTCCGCGTCGCTCCCGTGGCCCCCGGGGAGCTCGTCCGGGCCCAGCATGGGCAGCGGCAGTTCCTCGAAGCGGGACTCCACCCAGGCGTGGAAGCGGGTGCCCCTTCGCGCGGCGGGCTGCGGGGGGCGCGGCATGGGGCGGGCGAGCTCCCGCGCGAAGCCGTCGGGGTCGTCGGCCAGGTGCAGGAGCTGGGTCGCGGAGAGCGTGGCGGGTACGACGACGTCGCGCACGGCCGCACGGGCGCGGCGCAGCTCACCGGCGAGGGCGTCGAGATCACGGTCCCAGGAGGCGAGGGCGCGAGACTCCTCCGGAGTGAGGCCGGCGTCCACCGGGACCCGGGCGGCGGGTACGTGCGCGGCGGGTGCGTCCGGCGGTACGTCTCCCGGGCCCGGTTCACCGTCGCGGGACCGGGCCGGTTCACCCTCGGGAAACGGGTCAGGCTCACCGTCGGGGAACGGGTCGTCGTAGGGGGCGTCCACCTCCTCGTACGGGGGCGCCTCGTCGCCGTACGGCGGGTCGTACGGCGGTGCCTCCTCGTCGTGGACATCGGGTACGGGCGTGGCCGCCAGGGCCTCCAGGTGCGCCAGCACCGTGTCACGGGCGGCGCGACGGCGGGCCATGGCGGTGTCGTCGAGCGGGAGCGGCCAGGCCTGGTCGGCGTCCTGCTCCTGGAGCTCCGGGTTCTCCTCGTCATCGCCGGGCTCGTCCGCCCAGGCCTCGATCTCGCCGTACCCGGCCGCGCAGTGCTCGTACAGCGCGTCCAGGAAGGCGGACGGGCCGCGGGGCTTCTTCTGGGACGGGCCCCACCAGTGGCCGGAGCCGAGCAGCAGGGTGCGGGGGCGGGTGAAGGTGACGTATCCGAGGCGGAGCTCCTCGGTGTGCTGATGCCCCTTCATCTCCTCCTTGAACGCCTTGAGGCCCTTGGCGTCGAAGGACCCGAGCGCGGGCAGCGTGTCCGCGTCGCCGCGCAGGGCGTGCGGGAGGACCTGGGACTGCGAGGTCCATGCCTCCCGGGAGCGGGTGCTGGGGAACTGGCCCCCGACGAGGCCGGGAACGGCGACGACGTCCCACTCCAGGCCCTTGGACTTGTGGGCGGTGAGGACCTTCACGGTGTTCTCGCCGCCCGGCAGGGCGTTGTCCAGGCCCTTCTCGTACTGCGCGGCGGTGCGCAGGAAGCCGAGGAAGGCGAGCAGGCTCGCCTCCCCGTCGACCGCGGCGAAGCCGGCCGCGACGTCCAGGAAGTTGGCGAGGGTCTCGCGGCGGCGTGCGGCCAGGGCGTGCGGCGATGCGGAGAGCTCCACTTCGAGGCCGGTCGTCGCGAGGACGCGGTGCAGTACGTCCATGAGGGGGTCGGCCAGCGAGCGGCGGAGGTCGCGGAGCTCGGTGGCGAGGCGGGCGAAGCGGACGCGGGCCTCGGCGGAGAAGGGCAGCTGGTCGTCCTCGGCCCCGCCGGACTCCAGGAAGGTGTCGAGGGCGTCGGCGAGCGAGATCACCTCGGCGGGGTCGGTTCCCTCGACGGCGTCGGCCAGACGCTGGTCCGGGTCTGCGTCGTCGCCGGAGGCGGAGCGGTGGACGAGCAGGCGGGCACGACGTCCCAGGAGCGCGAGGTCCCGGGGTCCGATGCGCCAGCGCGGTCCGGTGAGCAGCCGTACCAGTGATGCGTTGGCCCCGGGGTCCTGGAGGACCTCGCAGACGGCGACGAGGTCGGCGACCTCGGGGAGGTGCAGCAGCCCGGACAGGCCGACGACCTCGACCGGGATGTCCCGGGCGACGAGGGCGGCCTGGATCCGGGGGAAGTCACCGGTGGTCCGGCACAGGACGGCGATCTCGCCGGGCGGGGTCCCGGTCCTTACGAGGTGGGCCAGCGAGTCGCCGAGCCAGTCGATCTCCTCAGCGTGGGTGCGCAGGAGGGCGCAGCGGACCGTGCCGTCCCGCTCGGCTCCGGGCGCGGGCCGCAGCGCCTCCACTCCCTCGTGCATGGCGCGCAACGGTTCCGCGAGGCCGTTGGCGAGGTGGAGGAGGCGGCCGCCGCTGCGGCGGTTCTCGCTGAGGGAGTAGCGGGTGGCCGGGGTGCCGTCGGCCTGCGGGAAGTGCTGCGGGAAGTCGTCGAGGTTGGCCACGGACGCGCCGCGCCAGCCGTAGATCGCCTGGCAGGGGTCGCCCACCGCGGTGACGGCGTGGCCCGCCGTGCCGCCGCCCCCTCCCCCGCCTCCCCCGCCGAACAGTGCGGCCAGGAGCAGACGCTGGGCCACGGAGGTGTCCTGGTACTCGTCGAGCAGGACGACGCGGAACTCGTCGCGGAGGATGGCGCCGACCTCGGGCCTGGTGAGGGCCAGCTCGGCGGAGAGTGCGATCTGGTCGCCGAAGTCGAGGAGGTCCCTGCTGCGCTTGGCCGCACGGTAGCGCCGGGTCAGCTCGAGGAGTTCGCGGCGGGCCTCGGACGTCTCGGGGATCTTGCGCAGCTCGGCGTTGGTGAGCCGGGCCGTCTCCAGGTCCTTCAGGAGAGCGGTGTCGTGCTCGGCGAGCTCTTCGGGGCGTACGAGGTGTTCGGCGAGCTCGGCGTCCAGGGCCAGCAGGTCGCTGACGAGCGTGGGGAAGGACCGGGTCAGTGCGGGGTAGGGGCCGGGGGCCTCGCGCAGTACCCGGGCGGCGAGCTGGTAACGGGTGGCGTCGGCGAGGAGCCGGGTGGTGGGTTCGAGGCCGATCCGTAGGCCGTGGTCGGTCAGGAGCCGGCCGGCGAAGGCGTGGTAGGTCGAGATCCCGGGTTCGCCCGGGGGGTTGTCGGGGTCGATGACGTCCGGGTCGGTGACCCCGGCTGCGATCAGGGCCCTGCGGACCCGCTCGGCGAGCTCACCGGCTGCCTTGTTCGTGAAGGTCAGGCCGAGGACCTGCTCCGGGGCGACCTGCCCGGTCCCGACCAGCCAGACGACCCGGGCGGCCATCACCGTGGTCTTCCCCGAGCCGGCTCCGGCCACGATCACCTGCGGGGCGGGCGGCGCGGTGATGCAGGCCGTCTGCTCCGGGGTGAAGGGGATCCCCAGGAGCTCCTTGAGCTGCTCGGGGTCGGTGATACGGGGGGACACTCCACAGAGGCTAACCGGCCGCACCGACAACCCGGTCGTACGCGGGGGCCGGCGGTCGTACGCGGGCACCGGGCCGTGCGGTCATTCGATGATCTGCCGGCCCTCGGGCTGCGCGCTGCACGACGCCTTGAAGGCGCAGTGGGTGCAGTGCTGGCCGGTCGTGGGGGTGAAGCGTTCGTCCAGGACCCGGCCGGCAGCCGTGGCCAGCAGGTCGGAGACCCACTCGCCGGAAAGGGCTTCCTGCGCCTGCACCTTGGGGAGGGTGTCGCCGCCCTCCTTCTTCGGGGCGGGCTGCCGCAGCTGTACGAGCTCGGCTCCGCCGGCTTCGGGGCGGCGGCCCTCGAAGACCTCGTCGACGGCGCCTTCCCTGACCGCCAGCTGGTAGACGGCGAGCTGGGGGTGGGAGGCCACCTCGTCCTTGGTCGGCGCTCCCTTGCCCGTCTTGAAGTCGACGACGTACGCCCGGCCCTCGGTGTCCCGTTCGACCCGGTCCATGGAGCCCCGGATGCGTACGGCGTACTCGCCCGCCTCCAGGGTGACGTCGAAGTCGTGTTCGGTGGCGGTGGGGGTGCGGCCCGCGCGGTCCATGACGTGCCAGCGCAGGAAGCGTTCCAGGGCGGCGCGTGCCTGGTCCTTCTCCTGCCGCGACTTCCAGGGGGCGTCGAAGACCAGGCCGTCCCATACGGAGTCCAGGCGCTCCATCAGGACGTCCAGGTCGGCCGCGGTGCGTCCGGACGCGACCTCGTCGGCGAGTACGTGGACCACGTTGCCGAAGCCCTGGGCCGCCGTCGCCGGGGCGTCCGCCTTGACCTCGCGCCCCAGGAACCACTGGAGGGCGCAGGTGTTGGCGAGCTGGTCGAGCGCGCTCCCGGAGAGCGCGACGGGGTGGTCCCGGTCGCGCAGCGGAATCTGGGAGCGGGTCGGCTCGTCGAGGCCCCACCACCGGTACGGATGGGCGGCCGGCACGAGCGGCTGGCCCTCCTCGTCGGTGAGCGCGGCGAGCCGGGCGAGCCGGTGCGCGGCGGCGTCGCGCAGGGCTTCCGAGGCGGCGGGGTCGACGGTCGTGGCCCGGAGCTCGGCGACGAGCGGGGCCACCGCGAGCGGGCGGCGGGGGCGTCCGGTGACGTCCCTGGGTTCGGTCCCCAGCTCGGTGAGGAAGCGGGAGGGCTGGTCGCCGTCGTCGGCGGGCGCCTTGACCGCGGTGACGATCAGGCGTTCACGGGCCCGGGTCGCGGCCACGTAGAACAGGCGGCGTTCCTCGGCCAGGAGCGCCCCGGGGGTGAGCGGTTCGGCCAGACCGTCGCGCCCGATCCGGTCCGCCTCCAGGAGCGATCCCCTGCGGCGCAGGTCGGGCCAGAGGCCCTCCTGCACCCCGGCGACGACCACCAGCCGCCATTCCAGACCCTTGGAGCGGTGCGCGGTCATCAGGCGTACGGCGTCGGGGCGTACGGCGCGGCGGGAGAGGGTGTCGGCGGCGATGTCCTGGGCGTCGACCTCCTCCAGGAAGTTGAGCGCGCCGCGCCCTCCGGTGCGCTCCTCGGCGCGTGCCGCCGTGTCGAAGAGGGCGCATACGGCGTCGAGGTCCCGGTCGGCGTTCCGTCCGCCCGGACCGCCGCGCAGCGCCGCCCGCTCGAGACGGCCGGGCCAGGGGGTGCCGTTCCACAGGGTCCACAGGGCCTCCTCGGCGGTGCCGCCGCCCTCCAGGAGCTCACGGGCCGTGCGCAGGAGCGCGCCGAGCCGCTGCGCTCCGCGGGCGTACGCCGGGTCGTGGGTGGCCAGGCGCTCGGGTTCGGCGAGCGCCTCGGCCAGCAGCTCCCCTGACGGCGGGGGCAGGCGGTTACCCGCGGCCCGCTCGTCGTCGCGCAGGGCCCGGCCGAGACGGCGCAGGTCGGCGGCGTCCATGGAGCCGAGGGGCGAGGTGAGGAGAGTGAGTGCGGTCTCGGTGTCGAGCCCGCCGGGCTCCAGCGCCGCACCGGCGACGGTGCGCAGGGCGGTCAGGAGAGGGGCGACCGCCGGCTCGTGGCGCAGGGGGAGATCGTCGCCGTCCACCTCCAGGGGCACTCCGGCAGAGGTGAGCGCCCGGCGCACGGCGGGGATCGAGCGTCCGCCGGCGCGCACGAGGACCGCCATGTCCCGCCAGGGCACGCCCTCTTCGAGGTGTGCGCGCCGGAGCAGGTCGGCGATGTTCTCCAGCTCGGTGGAGGGCGTCGGGTAGGTGTACGCCTCGACACGGCCGCCCTCGCGCACGGCGGACAGCTCGCGGTGGGCGCGGACCTTGGCGGACGGCAGACGGGTGAGCGGCATGCGGCGGGTGAGCAGCCGGGTCGCCGCGAGCAGCCGCGCGCCGGAGCGGCGTGAGGTGGTGAGGACCCCGACGGGGGCGGGCGCGCCGTCGGCACGGCGGAAGGTGTCCGGGAAGTCGAGGATGCCGTTCACATCGGCGCCCCGGAAGGCGTAGATGGACTGGTCGGGGTCGCCGAAGGCGATCAGCGTCCGGCCGCCCCCGGCGCCTGCGGCCACGCCCCCGCCGCCCCCCGCACCAGGGCCCGCGCCGCCCCGGTTCCCGGCCAGCGCGTGCAGCAGCCGCACCTGGGCGGGATCCGTGTCCTGGTATTCGTCGACGAGCACCACGTCGTAGCTCCGGGCCAGCGACGCGGCCACTTCGGGACGCTCGGCGAGCAGGACCGCCCGGTGGACGAGCTCGGCGTAGTCGAGGACGCCCTGTGCGTCGAGCACGTCCAGGTACTCGGCGAGGAACTGGGCGGCGGCGCTCCAGTCGGGGCGTCCCGTGCGGCGGGCGAAGGCGGCCAGCGCGTCCGGGCCCAGGCCCAGCTCACGGCTGCGGGCCAGCACCGCGCGCACCTCGTCGGCGAAGCCCCGGGTGGTCAGGCACGCCCGCACTTCGTCCGGCCAGCGGACATGGGCGAGACCGTCCTGTTCGAGGCCGAGCTGACCGGCGAGGAGTTCCCGGACGGTGACGTCCTGTTCGGGCCCGGAGAGCAGGCGCAGCGGATCGGCGAAGAGGTCGGCGTCCTGGTGGGCGCGGACCAGGGCGTAGCAGTACGAGTGGAAGGTGGTGGCCTGCGGGCCCCGGAGGCCACCGAGCCGCGCCGCCATCCGGTCGCGCAGCTCGACCGCCGCCTTGCGGCTGAAGGTGAGGACGAGGATGCGGGCGGGGTCGGTGCCGCGCGCCACCCGCCGGGCGACCGTCTCCACCAGCGTCGTGGTCTTGCCCGTGCCGGGTCCGGCCAGGACCAGCAGCGGGCCGTCGCCGTGGTCAACCACCGCGCGCTGCGGTGCGTCCAGGAGAGGGGGGTCCACGGAACCGGGTGGCGTGCGCACCAGCCGGTACGCGCCCGGGGCCCGCCGCCGTGCCTGACGGTGCGGGCTGTTCCGGGTGGTGAAGGAGGAGCTCACGTGGGATCGCCGGTCCTGGTGGGTGTACTCGGTCTGCGCCGGTCGTGACGGAAACGGATGAGGGAGCGGAGCGTGCCGCGTGTGGACGACGCTACGCCAGCGGCGGAGCGTACATCCGGCTGTCGGCCGCGTCGCTCGTCACACGGTGACAGCCGCTGCGGGGCACGCCCCCGCAGCGGCCCTCCGGCGCACCCCCGCTCCTGCCGGTCGGCCGTCCCTGCCGGGCACGACGGCGGAAGGTGTCAGTTGTGAGCTTCGTCGCCCTGGCCACCGGTCGTGCCGTCCCATCTGGCGCGCTTCATGTCGAGACGCGGGACGTGCCCCTCCGCCTCGCGCGGGGCCGCTCTCAGCGGTGTGCCCTCCTCGCGGTAGTGGCCGAGGGCCCGCAGCTCATGGCCCGGCAGCAGCGTCCCGTCGGCGCGCACGACACGCCACCAGGGCACCGCGGAGCCGTACAGCGCCATCGCCCGGCCGACCTGTCTCGGCCCGCCGTCACCGAGCCACTCCGCGACGTCGCCGTACGTCATGACGCGGCCGGGAGGGATCAGGTCCGCCACGTCAAGGACCCGCTCGGCGTAGAGGGGCAGCTCGGCGGTCACGGGGGCGGCGGGCCCGTCCCCGGTCCTGCCACCGCTGGTCCGGTCTTCGCTCATCCGCCCCATCCTGCCGTACGCCACCGACAACGGGGCCCGCGCGCTGTCGCCCCGGTCACACAACGTGCACACGGGAACGAAGCGGGAATGTTGCGCATCGCGCCCGCGCAATGCACCCTGATGCCCCCCTCTGTCTGCAGGCCGTGCCACCATCATGCGGGCGGTGACCGGTGATACGAGAAGACGAAGATTCGTCAGAGGCTAAGGAGCAGGGCGTGCAGCCACCGAAGGCGGCGGGCTCCTCCGACGCCGAGCCACGCCCGGACGCGCCCGGTCCCGAAGAGGCCTCGGGGCCCCCCGACAAGCACCTGGCGGGCTCGACGCTCGCGTCGGCCGACACCGCCCTGACCGACCGGGTCTCCGGCGACGAGCCCCTGCTGCCCGCCCGGGTCCACCGCCCGTCGGATCTGCTGCGGCTCCTCATCGGGGTCCTCGCGATCGTTCTGCTGTTCTCCGTCGCCGCGTTCGCCCAGGGGACCACCACGGGCCTGGAGGACGACATCTCCAAGGGCACCGACCAGGCGCCCGATCTGCTGATCAAGCTCGCGGGTCTGGTGTCCAGCATCGCCGTGCTCCTCGTGCCGGTCGCCTTCGCGATCGAGCGTCTGGTGAAGCGCGACGGGCTGCGGATCGCGGACGGGGTGCTCGCCGCCGTGCTGGCGCACGGGGTGACCCTGGCCACCGATCTCTGGGTCGCCAAGTCGGCGTCAGGGACGATCCGGGACGCGCTGACCCAGCCCCAGCCCGGGGACGCGCTCACCGACCCCGTGCACGGATATCTCGCGCCCGTCATCGCCTACATGACGGCGGTCGGGATGGCCCGCAGACCCCGCTGGCGGGTCGTCCTGTGGGTGGTGCTGCTCCTGGACGCCTTCGCGATGCTGGTCGGCGGCTACACCACCCCGTTCTCGATCGTCCTCACCGTGCTGATCGGCTGGACCGTGGCGTACGGCACGTTGTACGCGGTCGGATCGCCCAACGTCCGCCCGACCGGCCAGCACCTGATGGCCGGTCTGCGGCACGTCGGTTTCCGCCCGGTCGCAGCGATGCGCACCGAGGACGCTCCCGACAACATCGACCAGAGCGACCGGGGCCGGCGCTATCTGGTCACTCTGGAGGACGGGCCACCGCTGGACGTCACGGTCGTCGACCGGGAACAGCAGGCCCAGGGGTTCTTCTACCGGGTGTGGCGCAGGCTCACCCTGCGCAGCATCACCCAGCGCCGCTCGATCCTGTCCCTGCGCCAGGCCCTGGAGCAGGAGGCGCTCCTCGCGTACGCGGCGATCGCGGCCGGGGCCAACGCGCCCAAGCTGATCGCCACGTCCGAGCTCGGCCCCGACGCCGTGATGCTCGTGTACGAGCACATCGGCGGGCGCTCGCTGGACGCGATGGAGGACGAGGAGATCACCGACGACCTGGTGCGGGGCGCCTGGCGGCAGGTGCAGGCGCTCCAGTCGCGGCGGATCGCACACCGCAGGCTCACCGGGGACGCCATCCTGGTGGACGGCAGGGGCACGGTGTTCGTCACCGATCTGCGGGGCGGCGAGATCGCCGCCGGTGACCTGATCCTGCGTATGGACGTCGCGCAGCTGCTCACCACCACCGGCCTGCGGGTGGGCGCCGAGCGCGCCGTCGCCGGGGCGCTCGCGGTGCTCGGGCCCGACGCCGTCGCCGACTGCCTGCCGCTGCTCCAGCCGATCGCGCTGAGCCGCTCCACCCGGGCGACGCTGCGCAGGCTCGCCCGGGAGCGTTCGCAGCGCGAGCGTGAGGCGGTGCTGGAGGCCTCCCAGGCGTCGAAGCAGAGCAAGACGGAGGCGCACGGCTCGACGACCGGCGACCGCAAGGCCGTCCGCAAGTCACTGCGCACGGAGAAGCAGGCCGAGAAGCGGGCGATGGACGATGCCCTGGAAGAGGCCCGCGAGGAGGACATGCTGGCCCAGATCCGCCGCCAGGTGCTGCTGATCAGGCCGCAGGCGCCGGTGGAGCCGGTCCGTCTTGAGCGCATCAAGCCGCGTACCCTCCTCAGCTTCATCGCGGGTTCGATCGCCGCCTACTTCGTGATCTCGCAGATCACCCAGGCCGACTTCGGCGCGGTCGTGGAAGAGGCCGAGTGGGGCTGGGTGGCGGCGGCGCTGGGCTTCTCGGCCCTGAGCTACGTCGCCGCGGCGATGAGCCTGCTCGGCTTCGTGCCCGAGCGGGTGGCCTTCGGCAAGACCGTACTGGCGCAGGTCGCCGGGTCGTTCGTGAAGATCGTGGCACCGGCCGCGGTCGGCGGTGTCGCCCTGAACACCCGCTTCCTGCAACGCGCCGGAGTGCGCCCCGGGCTCGCCGTCGCGAGTGTGGGCGCCTCCCAGCTGTTCGGCCTCGGCGCCCACATCCTGCTGCTCGCCCTCTTCGGGTATCTGACCGGCACGGAGAAGACTCCGGACTCGCTCACCCCGTCGAGGACGGTCATCGCGGGCCTGCTCACGGTCGCCGTGCTGGTGCTGGTGGTGACCGCGATCCCGTTCCTGCGGAAGTTCGTCGTCACCCGGGTGAGGTCACTGTTCGCCGGCGTCGTCCCCCGCATGCTGGACGTGGTGCAGCGCCCGCAGAAGCTGGTCACCGGCATCGGCGGCATGCTGCTGCTGACCGGTCTCTTCGTGCTGTGCCTCGACGCGTCGATCCGCGCGTTCAGCGGTCCCGACGTCCCCCAGCTCTCGTACGCCAGCATCGCGGTGGTCTTCCTCGCGGGTAACGCCCTCGGGTCGGCGGCCCCCACCCCCGGTGGCATGGGCGCGGTCGAGGGCGCGCTGACGCTGGGTCTGATCGCGGTGGGTCTGCCGAAGGAGGTCGCGGCACCGGCCGTGCTGCTCTACCGCGTGATGACCCTGTGGCTGCCGGTGCTTCCCGGCTGGATCTGCTTCAACCAGCTGACCCGTAAGGGCGAGCTCTAGGTGTATTGATCACGAGCGCGTTTCGAAAGTAGCGCCGTCCGCCCGAAGGGCGGGCCCGGCGGCGTCCGGTGCGTGCGATCGCAAGGCGGAGGGTCGCCCCGATACTGGGTGTATCGGGGTGATCCCGACAACGCGGCGAGCGTGCGTGCCAGACGCCGCCGGGCAGGCGGGACTTTCGAAACCCGCCCTAGAAGCATGAGCGGGGAGCGCCACCCGCATGGACCGCGCCCCGCGCGATCCCCCGCGCCCCGCCGCACGATGGGTTCATGAGGACCTCCCCCGCTCTGCGTGCCGCTGCCCTCGTCGCCACCGCCACCGTGCTGCTGCCCCTGGCCGCGTGTTCGGACGACGGTGACGACGGGGGTACGGAGAAGGCGAGGCCGTCGGCCGCATCGACGGCGTCCCCCACGGCGACGGCCGATGAGCTGTCCTCCCAGAAGCTCGACTGGAAATCCTGTCCGGCGCCCAGCAAGGCGCAGGGCAGCGGCGCGTCCCCCTCCCCGCTGCCGGGCGGGACGAAGTGGGAGTGCTCCTTCATGGACGTTCCCCTCGACTACGGGGACCCGGAGGGCGACACCATCGAACTGGCCCTCATCCGCGCCGACGCCAAGGACAAGGACCGGCGCATCGGTTCGCTGATCTTCAACTTCGGCGGTCCCGGCGGCTCAGGTGTCGCCGCGCTGCCGTCCTTCGGCCCCGACTACGACGCGCTCCGCACGCGCTACGACCTGGTCAGCTTCGACCCGCGCGGGGTCGGCCGCAGCGAGGGCGTCGAATGCTCGGACGACAGCACGCTGGACAAGCGCTACGAGCTGGACGGCACCCCGGACGACGCCGAGGAGGAGAAGGCGTTCGCCGCCGACCAGAAGTCCTACATCGCGGACTGCGAGAAGAACTCCGGGGACGAACTGGCCTACGTCGGCACGACGAACGCGGCCCGGGACATGGACCTGCTGCGCAAGGTGCTCGGTGACGACAAGCTCTACTACTTCGGGATCTCGTACGGCACCGAACTGGGCGGCGTCTACGCGCACCTGTTCCCGAAGACCGTCGGCCGTGCCGTCCTGGACGCGGTCGTCGACCCGACGCAGAACTCCCTGGAGTCCTCGCTCGGCCAGGCCGAGGGCTTCCAGCTCGCCCTCGACAACTTCACCGCCGACTGCGCCGAGCGTGACGACTGCAAGCTCCCCGGGGCCACCTCCGAGGAGGTGCAGGACTGGATCATCGCGCTCCTGGCCAAGCTGGAGAAGAAGCCCGCCCCTGGGCTCGGTGACCGGGAACTGACCGAGACCCAGGCCACCACCGGAATCGCGTCGGCCCTCTACTCCAAGGAGACCTGGCCGCTGCTCGAACAGGGTCTGGACGAGGCGGACGGCAAGAGGGGCGGACTGCTCCTCGCGCTCGCCGACTCGCTGAACGGCCGCTCCGAGGACGGGCATTACGACAATTCGAATGCCGCGAACACCGCCATCAGCTGCGCGGACTCCAAGGAGCGGTTCACCCTGGAGCAGACCAGGAAGGCACTTCCCCGATTCCGCAAGGCCTCCCCGGTGTTCGGTGACTACCTGGGCTGGGGGCTGATGTCCTGCACGGGCTGGCCCGTCGCGGGCGCCTGGGACACCCCGGACGTCAGCGCGCCGGGTTCCGCGCCGATCCTGGTCATCGGCAACACCGGGGACCCCGCGACGCCGTACGCCGGCGCGAAGGCGATGGCCACCGAGCTCGGCAAGGGCGTCGGGGTCGAGCTCACGTACAAGGGTGAGGGCCACGGGGCGTACAACGGCGGCAGCACCTGCGTGCAGAAGGCCGTGGACGGCTATCTGCTGGAGGGCAAGGTCCCGCCGGACGGACGCACCTGCTCCTGACATACGGCGACATACGGGCGACATGCGGAAGGGCCGGCTCCGCGCGGGGAGCCGGCCCTTCCGCATGTGGTGCGCACTGTTTCGTGCGCCCTGTTTCGTGCGCCCGGTCTAGTAGACCGGCTTCTCGGGCTCGATCTGGTTGACCCAGCCGATGACGCCGCCGCCGACGTGCACCGCGTCGGCGAAGCCCGCCGACTTGAGGACCGCGAGGACCTCGGCACTGCGGACGCCGGTCTTGCAGTTCAGGACGATGCGCCTGTCCTGCGGAAGGTCCTGGAGGGCGTTGCCCATCAGGAACTCGTTCTTCGGGACCAGCCGGGAGCCCGGGATCGCGACGATCTCGTACTCGTTCGGCTCGCGGACGTCGATGATCTCGATCTTCTCGTCGCCGTCGATCCACTCCTTGAGCTGCTTGGGAGTGATCGTGGAACCGGCCGCCGCCTCCTGGGCCTCCTCGGACACAACGCCGCAGAAGGCCTCGTAGTCGATGAGCTCGGTGACGGTGGGGTTCTCGCCGCAGACCGCGCAGTCGGGGTCCTTGCGGACCTTGACCTGGCGGTACTGCATCTCCAGCGCGTCGTAGATCATCAGACGGCCGACCAGCGGGTCACCGATACCGGCGAGCAGCTTGATGGCCTCGTTGACCTGGATGGAGCCGATGGACGCGCAGAGCACGCCGAGGACACCGCCCTCGGCGCAGGAGGGAACCATGCCGGGGGGCGGCGGCTCCGGGTAGAGGCAGCGGTAGCAGGGGCCGTGCTCGGACCAGAACACGGACGCCTGGCCGTCGAAGCGGTAGATCGAGCCCCAGACGTACGGCTTGTTCAGCAGGACCGCGGCGTCGTTGACGAGATAGCGGGTGGCGAAGTTGTCCGTGCCGTCCACGATCAGGTCGTACTGGGCGAAGATGTCCATCACGTTGTCGGCTTCGAGCCGCTCCTCGTGAAGAACCACGTCCACCAGGGGGTTGATCCCCTGGACGGTCTCCTTGGCCGACAGCGCCTTGGACTTGCCGATGTCGGCCTGGCTGTGGATGACCTGGCGCTGCAGGTTCGACTCGTCGACCTCGTCGAACTCCACGATGCCGAGCGTGCCGACACCGGCCGCGGCCATGTACATCAGAGCCGGTGAGCCGAGGCCCCCGGCTCCCACACAGAGCACCTTCGCGTTCTTCAGCCGCTTCTGTCCGTCCATCCCGACATCCGGGATGATCAGGTGGCGGGAGTACCTGCGGACCTCATCGACGGTGAGCTCGGCAGCCGGCTCGACCAGGGGTGGCAGCGACACAGGAACCTCAACAATGCAGGTGGTCGGTTTCTACGTACTTCATCTACGTACGGTTGTTCTCCCGTAACACTGCCACGCCGCCCCTCATTCCGAGATACCAGGTCCGATCCGCGAGACGAATTCGTCCCAGTAGCTGGGCAGTGCCGCGAATGGGTCGGTTTGCCCCTTGGTGCCGTCACGGTCCGCGCCGTCACGGCTCGTGCAGTCGCGGCCCATGCCGTCGCGGTCCATGCAATCGCGGCCCGTGCCGTCGCGGTCCATGCAATCGCGGCCCATGCCGTCGCGGTCCGTGAAGAAGATCGTGCCCGCTCCCTGCCAGCGGGCGATGCGCATGGCCTCCTCCAGGTGGGTGCGCGGGACGCCGTGGACGAAGTGCGCGAAGCGGCCCGGCTCGTAGGCTGCCGTCCACTCGGCCACCTGGGACCAGCGGTAGTCGGCCCAGGGACCCCTGAAGGTGACCAGCTGGTCGGCGGCCTCGGCGTAGCCGGGGTGCGGATGGGTGTCATGGCCCAGGACCAGCCACCCGCCCCCCTCGTCCGCGCTGTCGCTGTCGCTGTCGGCCAGGAGGGCGGAGAGGGTGCTGGTCAGCCTGCGGACCGACGGGAGCGCGTCGCGCCCGACCGGGCAGCGGTCCAGATAGAAGCCGCCGACGTGGTACCAGTCGACGTAGGACTGGGCGTCGGCGATCAGTTCGCCGAAGGAGCGGCTGCCGAAGGCGAGGTCGAGGTGGCCCAGCAGTCTGCCGCCCGAGGCCCGGACGGAGTCCTCGGGCGCCTCTCCGCACAGGGCCCTCTCGCGGGCGTTGCGCAGCCGGCCGGCCGCCTCGAGACAGTGCGGGTCGGGCCGGGCGCCCGGCCCGTTGTCGATGTTGAGGACGGCCCAGTGCAGCGGTGTGCCGGGCCGGCTGAGCCCGGCCCATTCGGCCGGCGCGAGCAGCGGGTGCGCGTATCCGGGCACACCGACGCCGACCTGTTCCGCGCCGCCGGTCCGCAGCGTGGAGCCCGTGCTGGTCAGATACGGCATGCCGCCTCCATCCAGATGTCGGCGAGTGACTCCTCCAGATTGATCCGGGGACGCCAGCCGAGCCGGTCCCTGGCCGTGCGCACATCGGCCTGCTGCCAGGCGCCGCAACCGTCGGGGTAGGGGGACGGGGTCGCCGCGAGGTGCTCCACGACGGATTCCGCGGAGGCGCGGGGGGCGCCGATGGGGAGCCTGCCCGGCGGAGTGTCGAGCTCATGGAGTGCGCCGGAGTAACCCGCGACCCTGGCGAGGACCGCCGCCGCGTCACGCAGCCGTACGGCCCGTCCCGTGCCGATGTTGACGACGCCCTGCGCCGCGGAGAGCGAGGCGGCGTGCACGGCGCGCGCCACGTCCCGTACGTCGACGAAGTCGCGCTGCACCCCGAGGCCGCTGAGCTTGAGCTCGGGGTCGCCGGTCTGCATGGCGCGGCGCATGGTCTCGGCGAGCCGGCCGAGCGGGGAGCCGGCCGGGGTGCCGGGTCCCACCGGCGAGAAGACCCGCAGGACGACCGCGTCGAGGCCGGATCCGAGGACCAGCTCGGTGGCGGCGAGCTTGCTGACCCCGTACGGCCCTCCCGGACGTGGTACGGCGTCCTCGGCGGTGGACGAGCCGGGCTGCGAGGGCCCGTACTCGGATGCGCAGCCGACCTGGACGAGCCGCGGGCTGCACCCGCTGCGGCGCATGGCCTCGCAGACGGTGGCCACGGCGACGGTGTTGTGGCGGGTCAGGTCGCGGGCACCGCCACGGGTGGCACCGGCGCAGTTGACGACGACCCCCGGGTGGACGGCGTCCAGGAAGCGGGTGAGCGCCCCTGGGCTGCCGCCCGCGAGGTCGAAGCGCACATCGGCGTCGTCGCCGCGGCCGAGCGCCGTGAGGTGCACGGCGGGGTCGGCGAGCAGACGGTCGGCGACGAAGCGTCCGAGGAATCCGTTCGCTCCGAGCAGCAGAACCCTCATCGCGCGCCCCCTCGGTGCCGACGGCGTGCTGCCGGTGCGGGGAATTGGGGGGTCATGTCCGGTGTCTCCTTGAGGAAGGTGGTGTGCGGTACGGGAGACCCGCGGCGTCGGCTCCGCGGGGGTGGGGCGAACGTCACCCCGGACTTGGGCCGTGGCAGGCCTAGGCCGTGGCGTGGGCGGATGCCCTGGTGAGGGTGACCGAGGCGTGGACCAGCAGTCCGAACGCGGCGACACCGCAGGCGATGATCGGTACGCCGCCGGGTCCTGCCGCGGCGTAGAGGGCGTCGACCGGCCGGGCCACGAGCCCGAGGCCGGGCAGCCGTCCGGCGAGTACGAGGAAGGGGGCCGCCACTTCGACGGCGCAGGCGGCGGCGAGCCCGGTGGCGGCGGGTTCCGGAAAGCCGTGGACGGCCAGCAGACGGGCCAGGAAGAGCAGGCCACCGAGGGCGACGGGGGCCACCAGCTCGGCACCGTCCGCGCCTGGGTGTCCGAGAGCGGCGAGGAACAGCAGCGCGGTCAGCGCGCACAGGAAGAGCGCGACGACACCGAAGAGCATGGGGCGCACGCCGGCGCCGAAGTCCGAAAGGCCGTGGGATCCGGCGAGCCGGCGACGCGCGTGCACGGAGAACAGATGGGCGCACCAGGCCGCGGGGGCCAGGGCGAGCGTGAGCCCGAGCAGGGGGGCGGGTGCCGCGGCCCAGTGGCCGTCGGGCCCGCCGCTGATGACCTGGGCGAGCAGGTCGTCGCCGTACACGGTGTAGCCGAGGAGCCAGCAGACGTACAGGGTGACGCCGCCGACGGACTCCGGGGCGCGCAGCGGGCCCGAGCGCAGGGCGAGCCGGAGCCCGAGCACGACGAGCAGCGCCCCGACGGCGGTCACCGCGAACCTGGCCTCGCCGCCGAGCACCCCTTCGGTGACCCTGAGGGCACCGAAGGTCGCGAGGCAGGCGGCGCCGGGCAGCAGCGCCGGGAGCGCCCAGCCGGTCGCCTCCTCGCCCGGGTCGGGGCCCGGGGCGCGGGGTACGGGCCTGCCCGAGCCGGGGACGCGGGCGTAGAGCTCCTCCGCGAGGGAGAAGACGTCGCGGTGCCGGTAGCGCGCGGCGGTCCGGTCGGTCAGACCGTGCGCCTCCAGGCCGGCGGCGATCTCCAGCGGGTCGACGGCGCGCTCGCAGAGGTCACGGTGCCGGTGCATCAGCACCTTCACGGGGTCGGCGGGGCCGCGCCTGGCCACGGATCGGCGGGCGGGGTGGTAGGCGATCTCGGGCGCCCGGACGGCGGAGCGGACCGCTCCGCCGCCCTCGTCCGCCGGCTCACCGCCGACGCTGTCCGGGGCCGGGGCGCCGTTCGGTCCGTCCATCTCAACTCCTCCATGGTCGTGACCGCTGATGTCGTCGTCACGCATCGCCGTCCCCCGCCCCGCGTGCGCCCGCGCACACGCCCTCCGCGCCGACCGCCCAGGTCGGCACCCGGGAGGCACCCACGGCGGACCTGGCCGCCGCCCCCACGGGCAGCACCGCGGCGATCCGCTCGGGAGGCAGAGCGTCCAGCACATGGGCCTCCGGGGGTGTGGCGAAGGGGCGGGGCCGGCCCGCCGGGTACTCGGGGTCGGGCGGCGTCGTCCAACGGGACGGGGCGTGGCCGGCCAGGTCCAGGTAAATGCCGCGAAATGCCGCGAGGTTCTGCTCGACGGTGAAGAGTTCGAGCGCCCTGGCGCGCGCCGCCGCACCCAGGCGCGCACGGCGCTCCGGGTCGCGCAGGAGCGCGACGCAGGCGTCGGCGAGCGCCCGCGGATTGCGCGGGGGCACCACCAGGCCCGTACCGCCGACGACTTCGACGACGGCGCCCACGTCCGTCGAGACGGTGGCCCGGCCGCAGAACATCGCTTCGACCAGGCTGATGGGAAAGCCCTCGACGACGCTGGAGAGCACGACCACGCCGCCGGCGGCGTAGGCCTCCGCGAGGTCGGGCACCTCGGGACCACCGATCTCCTCGAAGGTGACCGGGTTGTCGCCGACGGCGTGCGCGTCCGCGGCCTCGTCGGGGAAGAGCTGGGCCGCCAGTGCTCTGCAGTGGGCGAGATAGGCCTCGCCCTCGGCCCCCTGGACCGGCGCGCCGAAGATCCGCAGCCGGGCGTCCGGCTCGGCCCTGAGCACCTCGGCGAAGGCGTGGAGCAGGGCGATCAGGTCCTTGGCGGGTTCGATGCGCCCGATCCACACCAGCGTGCCCGGCCCCCCGTCGTCGTCGCCCTCCCCCACGGCTCCGAACCGCTCCGCCTCCATGCCGGGGTAGACCGTGCGCACCTTGCTCCGGTGGGCGCCGAACCGCTCCTGCCAGCGCCGGACATGGGTGTTGCCGGGAGTGATCAGCGAGGCCTGCCGGTAGACCTCGGAGGCGAGCAGCCCGTGGAAGTTGGCCAGCAGGGCGCGCACCGGCGCACCGAGCGGGGCCTCGGGCGCCGCCAGGTAATGGGACCGCAACGGCACACCGTGCTCCGTCACCAGAAGCGGTACGCCGAAGAAGCGTTTGGCCAGGAGCCCC
This sequence comes from Streptomyces sp. NPDC048565, assembly GCF_040650935.1. Lineage (NCBI taxonomy): Bacteria > Bacillati > Actinomycetota > Actinomycetes > Kitasatosporales > Streptomycetaceae > Streptomyces > Streptomyces sp. NPDC048565. The sequence continues at coordinate 39,473 of NZ_JBEZIH010000014.1, read as the reverse complement.
GGCAGAGCGGCCGCACCGCCGGACGCCGCATGACAGAGGTCGACCGCGCCGAGTCCGTCCTCGTCGTACCAGTCGAGGGAGAGGGGGCGCAGGGCGCGCTCCAGCTCGGCCACGAAGGAGAGGTAGTCGGGGACGGTGGCACTGTGGACGGTCCGCCCGGTGCCGGGAGCCCGGCAGGCCGCCTCCACGATGCGTACGGTCGTCTCGGAGCGCAGGGCGCCGTGCAGTCCCCCACGCTCCCGGGCCAGTTCGGCGAGGCCGTAGAGGCCGTCGGTGAAGAGACCGGCCGCCGCCCCCGCTTCGGTGCCGCCGACCTCGGGCCCTGCCTCCGGTCCGGCGCAGACCGCGCCGACGAGCGCCGCCATGTGCGCCGTGAAGCGCCGCCGGTCCCGCCGTCCGTACGAGCGCCCCAGGCCGGTGGCGATTCGGCCTGTCAGGCCTCTGGTCCTGCCGCCGGTGTGCCGGACGTCCTCGTCGTGGGTCCACAGCGGCGCGGTCCGCACCCGCCCGACCCGGTCGGGGAGTCTGACCCGGCCCCGCTGTTCCTGGTCGGCGGAGCGGCTGAGCGCGAAGAGATCGAACTCGTGCTGGGGAAGACCGCGCACCAGACGGTCGCACCAGAGTCTGGACTCACCGGTCGCATACGGATAACCACCGTCCGTGAGGAGTCCGATCCGCACGAGCACACCCCCGATCTCCCTTGTCGACAGCCGCCGTTGCTCGGCGGGTCACAGCGGGACGACCGTATGCGGACACACCGGTGGTGCGACGGACGGTTGTCCGTCGCACCACCGAAAGGGGTGAACCGGCGTAACTTTCCCACCCGAGTCGCGTTCTGTTGCGATACGCGATCGTTTGGTGACGCAGAGTCAGGCTGCGGCCAGCTCCGAGCGGGTCGCACGGCGTGCCGCGGCATGTGCGGGATCGAGGGCGGGAACCGCCGCCAGGAGCTGCTTCGTGTACGGGTCCTGGGGAGATCCGTACACCTCGTCGACGGCACCCTGTTCGACGATCCGGCCGTGCCGCATCACCGCCACCCGATCGCTGACCTGCCGTACGACCGCGAGGTCATGGGCGATGAAGACGAGTCCGATGCCGAGTTCGTGCTGGAGCTCCGCGAGGAGCGCGATCACCTGGGCCTGGGTCGTGACGTCGAGCGCGGAGACCGGCTCGTCGCACACGATCAGCTTCGGCTCGGCAGCCAGCGCACGCGCGATGCCGATCCGCTGCCGCTGACCGCCGCTGAACTCGTGCGGATAGCGCGCGTACCGGCCGGCGTCGAGCCCGACCCTCTCCAGCAGTTCGCGCACCCGGTCCTGGATCCGCCTCTCGTCGCTCTCCCCCGCGGCACGGAGCGGATCGGCCACGGACTCACCGATCGAGCGGCGCGGGTTGAGCGAGGCGACGGGGTCCTGGAAGACCATCTGGAGCTCGCGGCGGAAGGGACGCAGGTCCCTCTCCGACAGTGAGCCGATCTCCTTGCCTGCGTACCGCAGCCGTCCTGCCGTCGGATCGGTCAGCCGCACGAGCATGCGCCCGAGCGTCGTCTTGCCGCTGCCGCTCTCCCCCACGATGCCGAGGGTCTCTCCGGCGTGGACGGTGAGGGACACCCCGTCCACCGCGGTGACACGGTTGGCGCCCCGGCCGAACTCACGCCGAAGACCGTCGGCCTCGACGAGCGGTCCGGTGTCCGGGGTCAGGGTCCTCGGGCCGGGGACCGCGGCCCGCTTCTCGTCGATCCTGGGCACCGACGCCAGGAGCTCCCTGGTGTACGGCTGCCGGGGGGCGCCCAGCACATCGGCGACCGGGCCGCGCTCCACCGCGCGGCCGTGCTGCATCACCAGGATGTCGTCCACGCTCTCCGCCGCGACGCCCACGTCATGGGTGACCAGCAGCAGCCCCATGCCCGTCTCACGGCGCAGGTCGTGCAGCAGGTCCAGGATCTGCGCCTGCACGGTGACGTCGAGGGCGGTGGTCGGCTCGTCCGCGACGATCAGCCGGGGTTCGCAGGCCAGGGCCATGGCGATGAGCGCGCGCTGGCGCATCCCGCCGGAGAACTCGTGCGGCCTGGACCGGGCCCGGCGGGCCGCGTCGGGGATGCCGACCCGGTCGAGGACCTCGACGGCCCGGGCCCGAGCGGCCCGCCGGGAGCCGGAGTTGTGCACCCGGTACACCTCGGCGATCTGGTCGCCGACCGTATAGTACGGGTCGAGCGAGGAGAGCGGGTCCTGGAAGACCATCGCGGCCTTGGCGCCCCGCAGGGCCCGCAGTTCCGCCTCGTCCGCCGCCCCCACGTCCGTGCCGGCGACACGGACGGTACCGGTGACCCGGGCGCCGGTGTCCCGGTGCAGCCCGAGCAGCGCGGACGCGGAGGCGCTCTTGCCCGAGCCGGACTCGCCGACGACGCCGAGGGCGGCGCCCGCCTCCAGGGTGAAGGAGAGCCCGTCCACGGCACGGACGGTTCCGAAGTCGACGACGAGGTCCTCGACCTGGACCAGTGGAGTTGTCATGACAGAACCACCCGTCGGTCGGCCAGCGCGTACAGCATGTCAGCGACGGCATTGGCGAGCACCACGAAGAAACCGGTGACGAGCACCATGCCCACGACCACGGGCAGGTCGACGACCTTGACGGCGTGGACGAGTTCGCGCCCGATGCCCGGGATCCCGAAGAGCGACTCGGTCAGCACAGCGCCGCCGAACATGGAGCCGAAGTCCAGTGCGCTCAGCGCGATCACGGGGGCGAGCGCACCGCGCAGGGCGTGCCGCCCCATGATGGCGGGCTCGCTGACGCCGTAGGCACGAAAGGTGCGCACATGGTCGTCCGCGAGTGTCTCCAGCATGGAGCTCCTGGTCAGCCGGGCGTACTTGGCGGACTCGATGAGCGCCAGGGACACCCAGGGCAGCAGGAGTCCCCAGGCCCATTGCTCGGGATTCTCGGTGAAGGGCACGTAGGTGGGCGAGGGCAGCCACCGCAGGGTGGAGCAGAAGATGATGATGAGCAGCAGTCCGATGACGAAGACCGGCGTGGCCGTGCCGGCCAGGGTCAGCCAGGTGAGGACCCGCTCGGTGATCCGGCCCCGGCGCCAGGCGGACAGCACGCCCGTGCCGACGCCGAGCAGGATCCACAGGACGAACGCGCCGATGACGAGCGAGCCGGTGACCGGGAGCTTGGTCAGGATCAGTTTCATGACCTGCTGGTCGCTCTGGTAGGAGACCCCGAGGCAGGGCGCTGAGCAGTGCTCGGTGGCCGTGCCGGTGGAGAAGTCCCGTCCCGCGACGATGCCCTGGAGGAAGTGCCAGTACTGCGTGTACACCGGGTCGTCGAGCCTGAGCTGCTCGGTCACCTGGGCGACCTGGGCGGGTGAGCAGCGCGGGCCGCAGGCGATCTGGGCGACGTCGCCCGGGGCGACGTAGAAGACCGCGTACAGGATGACGGTCAGGGAGAGGAGCACGAAGACGGCGCCGCCGAGGCGCCGCAGCAGGAATCCGGTCACGAGGTCTGCTCCTTCGTACGTCCGCGTCCCTTGGGCTGCTTGCGTTCCTTGCGTCCGGTGCCGACCCGCAGCCGGGAGGCCGCCCGTGGGTCGAGTGCCGTACGGACGCCCTCACCGACGACGGTCAGCGCGAGCACGGTGACGAAGAGCAGCCCGGCGGGCAGCAGGAGATAGGTGGGGGCCGACTGGTACCAGGTGTCGGCCTCGGTGAGCATCTGCCCCCAGGACGGTGTGGGCGGCTTGATGCCGACGCCGAGGAAGGACAGGGCCGCCTCCACGGTGATGTTCACCGGGAAGAGCAGCGCGGCGTAGGTGATGACGGGGGCCGCGAGTGAGGGCAGCAGTTCTCGGCGGGCGATGCTCCACCGCCCTCGGCCTGCCAGCCGGGCCGCCGCGACGAAGTCGAGGGACTTCAGGGCGAGCGCCTGGGCGCGCACGATCTTCGACGTGCCCGCCCAGTTGATGCCGCCGATGACCAGCGCGATCAGGACGGGCCTGGGGAAGGAGGCCGGCACGATCGCGAGCAGCGCGAGGGCGATGACCATGAGCGGCAGGGCGACGTTGATGTCGGTGATCCGGCTGAGGACCTGGTCGACCCAGCGCTTGCCGAGTGCGGCCGCGAGTCCCACCGAGACGCCGATGGCCACCTGGAGGAGGGTGGCCGCGACGGCCACGCCGAGCGACACCCTGGCGCCGTAGACGATGCGGGCGAAGAGGTCGCGGCCGGTCTGCGGTTCGACACCGAGCCAGTGGTCAGCGCTGATCCCGCCGAAGGAGCCGACGGGGACCCCGCCGGCCGCCGAGTCGACGAGGTCGGGGTGGTAGGTATCGGGGTCCTGGCCTGCGAGCGCGGCGAGCAGGGGCGCGCCGATCGCGGTCAGGAGGAGCAGGAGGACCACGGCGGCCGCGACAGCGGCCGCGCGCTGTGCGCGCAGCCGCTGCCAGAACTGCCGGGCCCCCGAGGCGGGAGCGGCGACCGCCGCCGCTCCCGCCTCCTGGACCAGAAGTGCTTCCGACATGCTTGGACCGTCCGGCGATTGGGGGGTGGGTGAAGGAACGGGGTTGGGTGCGTGCAGCTGCAAGGCGGACGATCGAGGCCGTTGGGGTCTCCCCTGCTCGAACGAAGCCGAGAGCTTGGGGGAGGGCGTGCCCGACCCCGCGACGCCGCCCCCGATCGCCGGACGGTCTTACTTGACCGCGGCCTGGGAGATGTCGAGAACGCCGGTCCAGTCACTGATGACCACGTTCTTGACGTCCTGGCCGACGAGCCGCTTGTAGACCGGGTGGAAGAGCGGCACCGTCAGCGCCTGCTCGCCGATCTTCTTGTCGAGGGCGCCCCAGCGCGCGGCTGCGGCGTCCAGGTCGGTGAGCTTGTTGATCGCGTCGATCTCCTTGTTGACCGACGCGTCGTTCAGGAAGCCGGTGTTGAAGTTGGCACCGCCCTTGACGATCTGGCGGCCGTCGAAGATCGGCGCGAGGAAGGGGCCTCCGGAGGGCCAGTCGGCGCCCCAGTGCGCGAGGAAGAAGCCGGGCTCCTTCGTCGCGCTGTGGATGGTGTCGGCGTAGTCGTTGTGCTCCAGCCCCTTGAGCTCGACGGTGATGCCGGCCTTCTTGAGGGCGGCCTGGAGCGCCGTGGCGATCTCCGGGCTGGTCTCGAAGTCCTTGTCGTTGGAGTGCGTGAGCGTGATCTTCAGGCCGTTGGGGTGGCCGGCCTCCTTCAGCAGCTCCTTGGCCTTCGCGGCGTTGCCCGTCTCGCCCGCGGGGAAGTGGTCGTAGGCCGTGTGGCCGAAGGACTTCTGGTTCGGCAGGTAGGTGGTGGCCGGCTCGGCGAGCGAGGAGCCGCCCGCCGCGTTGACCACCGATGAGCGGTCGACGGCGTAGGCGATGGCCTGGCGCACCTTCGGGTCGTCGAACGGCTTCACCTTCGGGTTGAAGGCGATGTAGTTCGTGTAGCCGAAGTGCCCGGTGCCGACGCGGGCCGCGAGCTTCTTGTCGCCGGAGACCTTGGCGAGTTCGGCGGGGCCGAGGTTGGTGTCGGTCGTGACGGCGGCGGCGTCGACGCCCTGCGATGCGGAGAGCCGCTGGTTGATGACGGCGGAGTCCAGGCCGGAGCGTACGTCGATCTTGTCCGGGTAGGCCTTCCGCTCCTCGTCGGTCTTCGCCGACCAGTGCGTGTTGCGCTCCAGGACGAGCCGCTCGCCGTCGTTCTCGTTCGAGACGACCTTGTAGGGACCTGAGGAGACGGGGTGCTCCTCGTACTTGGTGCCGGTGTCCTTGGCCTTCGGGACCGGGGTCGTCTGGGTCTGCGTGGCGAGGTAGGGGAATTCGCCCTCGGGCTTGTTCAGATGGAAGACGATGGTCTTCTCGTCCGGCACCTCGATCGAGGCGAGGCCCTTCTTGTCCTCGTACGGGCCCTGGTAGTCGGCCCCGCCGATCAGCCAGTCACGCAGATAGGGCGCGCCGCCGGAGAGTTCGGGGGCGAAGGACCGCTCGATGCCGTACTTGATGTCCGCGCTGGTGATCGCGGAGCCGTCCTCGTACTTCAGCCCGTCCTTGAGCGTGTACGTCCAGACGGTGGCGTCCTTGCTGGGCGTGCCCAGGTCGGTGGCCAGGTCGGGGACGACCTCGGCCCCCGCCGCGCCGTTCTCGCGGTTGCGGGTCGTGAGCGTACGGAACACCAGGGAGGGGACGTTGCCGCCGCCGGAGGTGTAGAGCCGTCCGGGGTCGAAGTCCTCCTGCGGGGTGCTGTTGAGGACCGTGAGGGTTCCGCCCTTCCCGGGCTTCGCCGAGGCGTCGGAGCCGCCGTCGTCTCCCCCGTTGTCCTGCGGTCCCGCGCAGGCCGCGAGGCCGGCGACCAGGGCGAGACTGACAGCGGCGGTGGTTGCCACACGGCGCGATATGACGGACGGCTGACTCATCGGAAGATGACCTCTCGGTGTGCTGCGGCGGGGAGGAGACAGGTCCGCCCTTGGCGCGGCGGGTCCCGCCCGTGGACGGGGAGGGGACCGGATCTCGAGGTGCCGCGCCTGCGGACGGAGGACGCCCGGGCGCGGCGGGAAGACGGGCCGAGGAGCCGGGAAAGGGCTCGTCAGGGGCCGACGCGCACGCGGGCAGGCGTCAGCGACAGAGAATGTCGGCTACGCAGTGCCCGGCCACCCCGAAGAGCGCCAGCTCAAGGGCGGCGCTCTCGGAGGATGCGGGGCTGCGTGACATGCGGAGAAATATGGCCGCCCCACTCCCCCGATGTCAACGCGCCCTGAGACGGCCGTCCCGCAATGCGGACAGAACGCCCCGGAGGCGGTTCAATTTCCGGGATACACCCATGGGTTGGGGCGGCATTTGATGCCGTCCAGGTCGAGGGTCTTGGTCTGTTGCTGCATCACGGGAGCCAGCGCGCCGGGGGTGCGGCAGCTCACATGGTTTTGCCCCAGCCGGTGGCCGACCTCGTGGTTGATCAGCATCTGACGGTAGGTCAGCATCTTGTCGGGGCCGAAGGTCGAGGCCCCCTGCGCCCAGCGGTACGCGTTGATCATCACGCGGTCGGTGGCGGCCGAGTCGCAGGACACGTTGTCCTCGGTCGTGTCCAGGCCGGACTTCTCGCACCAGACGGCCGTGGTGCCGGGACTCGCGAGGGTGATCACGAAGTCGGGTTGGCCGGAGGAGATCCGCTCGAAGGTCATGGCGCCGTCGTGCGCCCAGCTGCGGTCGTCGTTCAGGGTCTTCTGCACGGCCTCGGCGAACAGCGCGGTCTCCAGGCCGAGTCCCTTCTCGACATCGATGCGGTACCGGTACTTGTGCCCCTTGCCGGGAGCCTTTGCCAGCCCCTGCACCGCCTCGAACTTCCCCGGCCCCTTCAGGTCCGGTGCCAGCAGATAGGCCGTGGCCATCTTCTGCGCGTACGACAGGGGTTTGACCTCCTGCTTCTTCGTAGGCCCGGCAGCCGGCCGGCCCGCCGAGCGGGAGGCGTCCTCGCCGTCCTGCCGGTCGACCCCGACGCTCCCCGAACCGTCGGCCGCGCTCCCGGAGTCCTGCGCCACCTGGCCGGCCACCACGACCGCGAGGACGGTGGTCACCGCGGCGGCCGCGATCCCGGTGAAGGCGCGGCCCTTGCCACCCTTGGGCCGGGCGCCCTCCTCGTCCGGGGCTGCCTCCAGGAGGCCGTCGGGCTCGCCGGGCTCCTGCGAGGCCGGCCCCGTGCCCTGGGGCGGTACCGGGGGCGCGGGACGCGAGGGTTCGGTGTCGAACGCCTCAAGGAACTCCCTGCGCGGGCCCGGTATCAGAGGGGTGCTGCCGGTCTGCGGCCCGGCCGTACGCCGCCCGGCCATCGCCTGCTGCGCCGCCTGCTGCCGCGCCATGGCGGCCTGCCTTGCGCGGAAGAGCTCCTGGGCGCCAGGCCCTGCCGGGTCCCGCCCGCCGTCGTACCGCGGTTGCGGCCCTGTCCCCCAGCCACCGCCCGGCTCACGCTGCTCGGGGTGCCCGCCGCGGACCTGCGGGGTGCCGCCGAAGGGGCTCTGGCCCTCGCGCGGAGGCGGCGTGGCGGGATCCCGTCCGCGCCGGCCGGTGCCGCGCTCCGTACCGGTGCCGGTCGCTGTGCCGGTGTCGCGCCGGGTGGCCCCTGGGCCCTTTCGGCTGTGTCGTCCCACGCCCCGGATCAGCTCCCGCCGCGTTCGTCGAGCAGTTCCCGGAACGCCTGGGCGACCGCCTCCGGGTACTCCATCATCGCCACGTGCCCGGCGTCGGGCAGTGTCAGCAGGCGCGAGTCGCGGAAGGCCGCGGACGCCCTGCGTGCCATCCGGTACGAGACGAGCTGGTCCCGTCCGCCGTACACCAGTTGGGTCGGCGCGAGCACTCGCTCGGCCTGGCGCCACAGCCCTTGCTGTCCCCCCAGCGTGTAGGCATCGACGATGCCCCGTGCCGAGCGCGTCATGGCGTCCCAGAAGTACGGCAGTTCAAGCCGGCGCTCCATCTCGGCCACCGCGTGACGGAAGGCTTCGTCGGAGATACGTGCCGGATCGCCGTAACAGAGTGCCATGGCGCCACGGGTGCGCTGTTCCGCGGTCCACTCACGGGTGAGACGGACGAACAGCGATGCGACGCCCGGCAGTGCGAGCAGGGCGGTCGGCACGGCGGACCGCTGCACCCGGATCTCGGGCAGGGCCGGGGAGATCAGCGTCAGTGTGCGCACCAGATCGGGCCTGGCGGCCGCGACCCGGGTGACAACAGCGCCGCCCAAGGAGTTCCCGAAAAGGTGAACGGGACCGCGCCCGCCGGCGTCCAGCAGCCGGATCACCGCCCGGGCGTGTCCGGTGACGGAGTAGTTGCCGTCGTCCGGCGGCGGGGACTCGCCGAAGCCGGGCAGATCGACCGCCTCGCTGTCGAGCGTGTCCACCAGCAGCGGCATCAGGGCCGACCAGTTCTGGGAGGAGCCGCCCAGGCCGTGCACGAAGAGGGCGGGGGCGGGCGCCGCCGTCTCCGCCGGGCGGGAACGGACGGTCAGGCTGAGGCCCGGCAGCGCGACGGAGCGCAGCGTCTCCCCCTCCGCGACCCGGACGGCACTGACCGTGGGTGCCACAGCGGCAGCGGCGGCGGGGATACCGGGCAGCTCGGTCGAAGACATGCGGCAATGTTACGAGACGATCACGCGGTGGTTCATGTGTTCGCCGTCACAGACCGCGTAGCGCCCTCGATGGGTTGCTCCTAGGCTTCAGGAGAGGGAAGGGAGCCACCATGACGGTCGACCCGACCGACCCGGAGACCTTCGAGGATCCGGAGCCGGACGAACCGGACCCCGAAGCACCCGAAGCCGACACCGCCGAACAGAAGGCCCCCGTCCGGCCGGAACACGACGAACCGCTCACCGACGTCGACCGCGAGGCCGCGAACGAGGCGGATGCGGCGGAACAGGCCCGCGTCGTCCCACAGGATGAGGACGATTACCGGTAGAACGCACCGCTTTGCGGCATGGGCCTGCGTATCTGTGGCTACCGCAGCCGTCCGGTCCGTGAAATTCTGCGTCCGCGCCGCGCACACGCGGGTTACCCAAAAGTACGATGGACCCACGGCGCAGCGTGCACGGTACGACTGTGTTCGAACACGACTTTGGGAGGCGGCGTGACAGCCATCGAGCAGACAGAGGCGGCGCGCCCGCGGGGCACCCGGCTGCCCCGCCGTGCCCGACGCAATCAGCTGCTGGGCGCCGCGCAGGAGGTCTTCGTCGCCCAGGGCTACCACGCCGCGGCGATGGACGACATCGCCGAGCGGGCCGGCGTCAGCAAGCCGGTGCTCTACCAGCACTTCCCCGGCAAGCTTGAGCTCTACCTCGCCCTGCTCGACCAGCACTGCGAGTCACTGCTCCAGGCCGTCCGTACGGCGCTCGCGTCGACCACGGACAACAAGCTGCGCGTCGAGGCGACGATGGACGCCTACTTCGCGTACGTGGAGGACGAGGGCGGCGCCTTCCGTCTGGTCTTCGAGTCCGACCTGACCAACGAGCCCGCGGTGCGCGAGCGCGTCGACCGGGTCTCGCTGCAGTGCGCCGAGGCCATCTCCGACGTCATCGCCGGTGACACAGGTCTGTCCAAGGACGAGTCGATGCTGCTGGCGGTCGGCCTGGGCGGAGTCTCCCAGGTCGTGGCGCGCTACTGGCTCTCCAGCCCGTCCGGCATTCCGCGCGATTCCGCCGTGCAGCTGCTGACGTCGCTGGCCTGGCGGGGCATCGCCGGATTCCCGCTGCACGGTGCCGATCAGCACTGAGCCCGGCGTGAGCCGTGGCCGGTGTTCGCTGCGGGCGTTGCCGGTCCACCCGTGGTCCGTCCCTTCACCGGGCTAATGTGTGCTGCGTACGGCGCGGTTCACCGCGCAGAGACGGACCGTCGGAGGGACATAGCCGTGGAGGTCAAGATCGGGGTACAGCACACGCCCCGCGAGATCGTTCTGGAGAGCGGACTTTCCGCCGAAGAAGTCGAGAGCGCGGTCGGCGAGGCGCTCAACGGCAAGGCGCAGCTGCTCAGCCTCACGGACGACAAGGGCCGCAAGGTCCTGGTGCCGGCCGATCGGATCGCCTATGTGGAGATCGGCGAGCCCAGCACCCGGCGGGTGGGATTCGGCGCGCTGTAGCCCGCGCGACACGGCAGCAGAGGTGGAGGCCCGGCGGACGATTCCGCCGGGCCTCCACCTTTTCTCCGGCGTTCCACTTCTTCTCCTCCGGATCCGCCGAGGACCTGCGCCGGATCCGCTCAGGACTCTTCCCTCGGTGGGGTTCACAACGGCCGGGTGAGGGTTGTATTCCGGTGGCCAGGGGTAGGACGGCCTACGACCGACCGACCTCCGCGCCATCAAGCGAGGTGACCCCTCAGTGCTCCGGGAATCCATCAGCTCCGTCGTGCTCGGACTCGTCCTGTCCTGGGTCGTGCTCCGCTTCCTGCCCGGCCGGCTCCCGTCCCCCCGCGTGGTGTTCCTCACGGGTGGCCTCGGCGCCCTGTTCGGCGCGTATCTGACGCATTCGACGCTGGGCTCGGGCCATGTCCTGGCGACGCCCACCGGCGCGGTGCTGGTCGGAGCGGTGACCCTGTCGCTGCTGATCCGCCCACGCGGCAGCCGCCCGGTGCGATCGGCCGCGGCCCAGTAGAAGCCCCCGGCCGGGACGGGTCAGGCCGCGAGACCGAGCGTGGCCATCCGCTTGGTGTGCGCCTCGGTGATCCGGGAGAACATCCTGCCGACCTCGGCCAGGTCGAAGCCGTCCGCCACGCCGCCCACGAGCATCGTGGACAGCGCGTCGCGGTCCGCGACCACCCGCTGCGCCTGCGAGAGCGCCTCGCCCATCAGCCTGCGCGCCCACAGGGCGAGCCGACCACCGAGGCGGGGGTCGGCCTCGATCGCGGCCCGGACCTTCTCGACCGCGAAGTTCCCGTGGCCTGTGTCGTCGAGCACGGACAGGACGAGGGAGCGGGTGTCGGTGTCGAGGCGGGCGGCGATCTCCCGGTAGAAGTCACTGGCGATCGAGTCGCCGACGTACGCCTTGACCAGGCCTTCCAGCCAGTCCGACGGGGCCGTCTGGCGGTGGAAGTCGTCCAGCGCCTTGGCGAACGGCTCCATGGCGGCGGTCGGATCCTCGTCGACGGAGGTGAGCCGGTCGGTCAGCTGCTCGAAATGGTGGAATTCGGCGGACGCCATCTTCGCCAGTGCCGCTTTGTCGCCGAGTGTCGGCGCGAGTTTCGCGTCCTCGGCGAGCCGCTCGAAGGCCGCCAGCTCCCCGTAGGCGAGCGCGCCGAGCAGATCCACGACAGCGGCGCGGTACTGCGGTTCGACGGACGCGGTGGCCCAGTCCTGAGCGGCGATTCCGGTCGGTGCGGGCGCTTCGTCGGATACTTCAGTGGCGTTGTCAGGCGTCTCCATGAAGCGCAGAATAGCCCGCCGGGGACGGTACGGAAGGGCCTGGCCAGCGGGAGACATCACACCGTTCCGATGAATTCGCCCAACACGCATGCGCAAATCCGGGGTACAGTGGTATTGCGCTTACTGAGCATTTTGCTGTGCCAGGAGCGCGACCTTGAATGAGGATGCCCGGTCGGTGGCCCGATCGGCTCCGACCCGACAGCCCTCCGCGCCGGCCGTACACCACGTACGACCGCAGATGAGGGGCCCCCTCAGCGGCACGAGCGCTCGAGCGACGGCAGTGGTCCCGCGCCACCCGGCCCATCCACGGCCGGATGACCAACCCCGGCACGGTACGACCCCCAGCGTTCGCCTCGGGCCGCGTCTCACAGAAGAGGCAGCACCCTGACTACGTTCCGCGACCTCGGAATCCTTACCGAGACAGCCGAAGCCCTAGAGGCGGTCGGCATCATGTCCCCCTTCCCCATCCAGGAGATGACGCTCCCCGTAGCGCTCTCCGGCTCGGATGTCATCGGCCAGGCCAAGACCGGCACGGGCAAGACGCTCGGCTTCGGTCTTCCGCTCCTGGAGCGAGTGACCGTCCCCGCCGACGTCGAGTCCGGCCGCGCCGCGCCCGAGAAGCTGACGGACGCGCCGCAGGCCCTGATCGTCGTTCCCACCCGTGAGCTCTGCCAGCAGGTCACCAACGACCTGCTGACCGCTGGCAAGGTGCGTAACGTCCGCGTTCTCGCGATCTACGGCGGCCGGGCGTACGAGCCCCAGGTCGAGGCCCTCAAGAAGGGCGTCGACGTGGTCGTCGGCACCCCGGGCCGGCTGCTCGACCTGGCGGGCCAGCGCAAGCTGGACCTCTCACACATCCGTGTCCTCGTCCTCGACGAGGCAGACGAGATGCTCGACCTGGGCTTTCTGCCCGACGTCGAGCGCATCATCACCATGCTGCCGCCGAAGCGCCAGACGATGCTGTTCTCGGCCACCATGCCCGGTGCCGTCATCAGCCTCGCGCGCCGCTACATGTCGCAGCCGACGCACATCAACGCCACCTCGCCCGACGACGAGGGCACGACCGTCAAGAACACCGCGCAGCACGTCTACCGCGCGCACAACATGGACAAGCCCGAGATGGTCTCCCGCATCCTCCAGGCCGAGGGCCGCGGACTGGCGATGATCTTCTGCCGTACGAAGCGGACGGCCGCCGACATCGCCGACCAGCTGGAGAAGCGCGGCTTCGCGTCCGGCGCGGTCCACGGCGACCTCGGCCAGGGCGCCCGTGAGCAGGCGCTGCGCGCCTTCCGCAACGGCAAGGTGGACGTCCTCGTCTGCACCGACGTCGCCGCGCGCGGGATCGACGTCGAGGGTGTGACGCATGTCATCAACTACCAGTCGCCGGAGGACGAGAAGACCTACCTCCACCGCATCGGCCGTACCGGCCGCGCGGGCGCCAAGGGCATCGCGATCACGCTGGTCGACTGGGACGACATCCCGCGCTGGCAGCTGATCAACAAGGCCCTGGACCTGAAGTTCCCGGACCCGCCGGAGACGTACTCCACGTCCCCGCACCTGTACGAGGAGCTCCGCATCCCGGCCGGCACCAAGGGTGTCCTGCCGCGCACCGAGCGGACCCGTGCGGGTCTGCGCGCGGAGGAGGTCGAGGATCTCGGCGAGACCGGTGGCCGTGGCCGCAAGTCCGCCCCCGCCGCCTCCTCGGCTCCCGCTCCCCGCGAGGAGCGCGCGCCGCGCACCCCCCGTCAGCGTCGTCGCACCCGGAACGGCAGCGTCCTCGACGAGTCCGCCGCCGGCACGGTGCCCGCGCCCGCCGGTGAGGCTGGCGGAGAGGACGCGGCCGAGCCGCGCACCCCGCGCCGTCGGCGCCGTACCCGCGCCGTAGCCCCTGAGGCTGTGACGGAGGCCGCGGTGGCCGTGGCCGAGACCCCGGCCGCCGAGCCGGCGCCGGTCGTCGAGGCCGCACCGGTGGCCGAGGCCGAGCCGGCCGCGGAGGCGAAGCCGCGCCGTCGCCGTGCACGTGCCACGAACACGCAGCCCACCACCGCAACCACGCAGCCGGCCGCCACGCAGGCCGCCGCCGCTCCGGTGGTCGACTTCCAGACCGTGGCCGTCACCGCGCCCGTGGCGGAGCCCGTGGCCACCAAGCCGCGCCGCCGTACCCGGGTCGTGAAGCCGGCCGACGAGGTCGACTTCCAGATCGCTCCGGCCTCCGAGCCGGTGTCCGAGACCAAGCCGCGCCGCCGTACGCGCGCCGCCGCCAAGCCGAAGTCCGAGGCAGTGGCCGTCACCACGACCACCGATGACGCGGCGGAGACCAAGCCGCGCCGCCGTCGGCCGCGCGCCGCGGTCGCGGAGAAGGCGGAGAGCGCCGCGGTGACCGAGACCGTGACGGACGGCGCTGCGGCACCGGCGAAGCCGCGCAGGCGCCGTTCCCGCGCGGCGGTGTCCGCCGAGGGGACGACCGAGGGCTGATCCCGGCCGCAGTCACTCCCGTACGGCCCCGGTTCCCGCACTGCGGGGGCCGGGGCCGTACGGCTGTCCGGGCGCGTCCGGGACGGCGGCGATAGTCTCGGGCCCATGAGCAGGCCGCCCACCTTCACCCCGCCCCCCTGTGCCCGTGCCCGCGTACTGCGTACCGAGCGCGGGGACTTCGCCGTGCTGGACGCCGCACCGCCGACGGGCGCACACTCCACCGCCCTTCTGCTGCCCGGGTACACCGGCAGCAAGGAGGACTTCATCGCGCTGCTCGAACCCCTCACCGGGGCCGGCTTCCGGGTGCTGTCCGTGGACGGCCGAGGGCAGTACGAGACCGGGGCGGCGGGACGGGAAAGCCCTTACACACAGGTCGAGTTGGCCCGTGATGTGCTGGCCCAGGCAGCCGCAGCCGATGCCATGCCGCCCGGCGGTGTCCATCTGCTGGGGCACTCCCTGGGCGGCCAGATCGCCCGTGCGGCGGTGCTGCTGGACCCGGCGCCCTTCCGCTCGCTGACCCTGATGTCCTCGGGCCCCGCCGAGATCGACCCCGCCCAGCAGAAGAAGGCGCGGCTGCTCAGCGACGCGCTGGGCCGCTGGAGCATGGACGAGGTCTGGCAGCTGATGCGCGCGATGGACCCGCCCGAGGACGCGGACACCGGCGGCGGCGATGACATGCGCCGGCGCTGGCTGCGGCACGACCCGGCCCAGCTGATCGCCACCGGCGCACAGCTCTCCTCGGAGCCTGACCGGGTGGACGAGCTGGCCGCGCTGCCCCTGCCCGTGCATGTGATCTCGGGCGAGCGCGACGACGTCTGGCCGGTGCCGCAGTTCGACGACATGGCCAGGCGCCTCGGCGCCCGGCGCACCGTGATCGAGGGCGCCGAACACTCCCCCAACACGGCGAGGCCGAAGGAGACCGCGGCGGCCCTCGTCGCGTTCTGGAACCACGTCTGACTCCACGTCCGAAGCCGCGCCCGATCCCGTGCCCGGCTCCGCGTCCGGCTCCACGTCCGGCTCCGTCAGTACTGCGCCTGGAGGTGCTGCCAGAAGCCGTCGCGCAGCGCTCGGCGCAGATGGGCATGGCCGCGCAGCGAGTGCTGGAGGAGACGCTCGGCCTCGACGAGCAGGTCCTGGTCGACGGAACCCGGCAGGTAGGGGTGCCCCGGCAGCAGATCGGCGAGGGCGTCACGGCCGCGCGACGAGAGCCATCCCGCGGCGATCTGCGCACCGACGAAGCGGACGTCGTCGCGCGGCGGTGTCGGACCGTCGTCCTCGTACATCGTGACGGAGCGCCGCGTCACGTACGGGCGGCAGAAGTCGAGGTCGAAGGTGCGCTGGCTGTCGACCTCCCAGAGCAGCGGCTCGGCCTGGTTGCGGCCCTCGCCCGCCTCGATGCCCCAGAGGTGGACACGGGCGCCGTAGCCCTGGGCGGCCTCCACGGCCGATACGAGGTCCTCGTCGCCGCCGACGAGTGCCGCGTCGCTGATGGCACGGTGCCTGGCGAGCGACTCAAGGTCGGTGCGGATGAGTGAGTCGACGCCCTTCTGCTGGTTGTTGGCGTTGAGGTTGCCGAGCCTGACCTTGACGTCGGGGAGTTCGGCGATGGACTGCTGCTCGACGGTGTGGATCCTGCGCCTCGCCCCGTCGTACCAGTACACGCGCAGCAGCCTGCTGTCCGCGAAGATCGTGCGGGCCTTGTCGATGAAGGCCTCGATCAGCCCTTCCGCGTCCAGGTCGAAGGACCGGCGGTCCTCGGTGCCGGTGACGAGCAGCCCGGCCGCCGCGTAGACGTACCCCGCGTCCACGAAGATCGCGTGGGTGGAGGGGGTCTTCGACACCTCGGCGAGCACGCGCTGGAGCAGCTCGTTGGTGCGGTCCAGCTGCTCGCGGATGCCCGGCGCTTCGTCCGTCCATGTGTCCGGACTCATACGGACCTCATTGTCCGCGCATGGCTGATTACCGACGGGTACTTAGACATCCAAAAAATTTCCTTAGCGTAGGGAATGTTTGCGTACGGCAAGCCGTTGAACCTCCTGAGGAGCGCGAGACAGGCAGATGCCTTGTGCTCCCCATCCTTGCGGACGGCCAGCCCGTCCTCCCAGTAGTTCTCCAGCAGGAGGATCAGACGAAGGGAAGCCATATGCGCTTCGAGATCATGCGACTCGACGATGTCGACGGTACCGCCGTGGACAGCACCGTCGTGGACGCCGCCTCCGTCAACCGGATCGTGCAGCAGGCCGCGGCAATGGGCCAGCGCATCTACATCCGGCCGGCCGACACGTCGGCTTCGTAACACCTTGTATCGCTTGGCGTCGCTGGTTTCGAGCGGATGACGAGCTGAAGATGAAGCGCCCCCGCACGGAAGGCCCGTGCGGGGGCGCTGTGCGGTCCGGGCCCTGCGGACCGGACCGTGTGCCGGGCTGTACAGGGCCTCGGTCACCTCAGGAGTTCTGGATGACCTGGGTGACGCCGTTGATGATCTGCTGCACGGCGATGGCCGAGAGCATCATTCCGGCGAGCCGGGTCACCAGGACCACGCCGCCTTCCTTGATCACACGGATGATCAGCAGCGAGTACCGCATGGTCACCCAGAGCACGAGATGCATCGCGAGGATCGCGGTCCAGACCGAGATCTGACCGGCGGTCCCGTCGGCGTTCTGCACCGCGAGGATCACCGAGACGATCGCCCCGGGCCCGGCGAGCAGCGGCATGCCGAGCGGCACGAGGGCCACGTTGACGTCCTTGGTCTGCGTCGGCTCGTCCGTCTTGCCGGTGAGCAGGTCCAGCGCGATGAGCAGCAGGAGGAGTCCGCCCGCGATCATCAGCGCGGGTACGGAGACATGCAGGTAGTCGAGGATCTGCTGGCCGAGCAGTCCGAAGACGGCGATCACGCCGAACGCGACGGCCACGGCCTGCAGGGCCATCCTGCGCTGCGTCTTGGCGGGGCGGCCCGCGGTGAGGGCCAGGAAGATCGGGGTGATTCCGGGCGGATCCATAATCACAAAAAGGGTGAGAAAAAGGGATCCGAAGACAGCGATGTCGAACACGGTGAGCCTTGCGAGAGAAGAGGGGCCGAACAGGAGGAGGTGCGCACCGGCGCGCCATGAGGACACCGGGCGCACGTGGATGCGACGGGGGAGGTGCGGAGGGGGCTCCCGTTACGCGGGTGCGGGTCCGCCGGCGCCCGGCACGGGGAACGCTCCCGTGGCGCGCCGGGTGATCTCGCCGTAGATCTCGGGGTCGGTGGTGTACTCCCCGAGCCGGACGGTCTTACGGGAGCCGTGGTAGTCGCTTGACCCCGTGGGCAGCAGCCCCAGCTCGGCGGCGAGCCCCCGCAGCCTGGCCCTGGTGGGCTCGTCGTGGTCCATGTGGTCGACCTCGATGCCGTCGAGCCCGGCGGCGGCCAGCCGCGCGATCACGGCCTCCGGCACGACCTCGCCGCGCTTGACGGCGAGCGGGTGGGCAAAGACGGTGACGCCGCCCGCGGCCTTGACCAGCCGGATCGCATCGAAGGGGTCGAGCTCGTGCTTGTCCGCGTAGGCGCGTCCACCGTCGCCCAGCCAGGCCGGGGTGAAGGCGTCGGAGACCGAACCGACGACGCCGAGCTCCACGAGTGCGGTCGCGACGTGCGGGCGGCCGACCGAGCCGTCTCCGGCGATCCGTGCGACCTGCTCCCAGCTGACCGGGACGCCCAGCTCCTGAAGCTTGCGGACCATGGCCTGCGCCCGGGGCACCCGGTCGTCCCGGACGAGCTCACGCTCACGGGCGAACTCGGGCTCGGCAGGGTCGAAGAGGTAGGCCAGCATGTGCAGGCCGATGCCGTCGACGCGGCAGGAGAGCTCGGCGCCCGTGACGAGCGTCAGGCCGTCGGGGAGGGCGGCAGCCGCCTCCGCGTGGCCCCGCACCGTGTCGTGGTCGGTCAGGGCGACGACGTCGAGGCCCGCAGCCGCGGCCTCGGCCACCAGCTCGGCGGGGGTGTCCGTGCCGTCCGAAGCGGTGGAGTGGGTGTGCAGATCGATGCGCACGACGTACTCCGGGGCTCGCGGACGGACAGGGGACGCTCAAGGATAACCGCCGGACATCACCCCTCAGGACCCCTGCCACCTGGCCCGGATCAGGGCGGTGTGAGCAGCCGGGGGGTGAGCGCCCCGCAGGGCAGCAGGTCCACTTCGCCGCCCGCCTCGCGCAGGTCGGTCAGCACCAGCTCGTCGTACATCAGGAGCCCGGACTGCTCGGGCCAGACGATCGCCCAGAGCCACAGGCCGCGTGCCTCACCGGCGAAGACCGCCCGGTCGGCGGGGGCGTTCCTGACGTGCCAGAGGGCCGTGGGGTGGCCGGCCGCGATCACCTTGGCGTCCGGGGCCGTATCGATGCTCAGCCCGGAGCCGGGGTCGGGGCCGTCGATGCCGGCGTAGCGCGCGCCGAGCCCGACGCCGAGCTCCTCGGCGACGAGCAACAGCTCCCCCATGCCTCCGAGTGGCCCGGGGCCCGAGCACGCGACAACGGTGGCCCGGCCGCCGCTGCGGTCGTCGCCCGCGTACGCCGCGCCTGTGAACAGCCAGCCCACCGGGAGCGGCCAGGGCATCCACACCGGCACCTCGGCCCGGTGGACCACCACCCCCAGCGCCTCGACGCTGGGCGGGACCACCGGCTGCATCGGGTGCACCTCGCCGTGCGCCGCGCACTGCCAGGCATCGGCGAAAAGGCCGGGCGCCCTGACCCGGCCACCGCACTTCGGGCAACTGGGTTCGCCCCTCATACCGTCCAACCGTCCTCTCCGGCCGTCGCCGCGTCAAGGACGATCACCCGTCCGCAGCGCGGCTCCGACCGGCAGAGATAGATGCTAGTTGCACTTATTAGAATGTCTAACTTATTCTGTGCATAACGCAACGATCTAGCGGAGAGCGAGAGAACCATGCAGGGAGAGGATCCGTTCGACGAAAGGGCGACGAGCCTGCTGCGTCAGCCGAAGGCCGTCTGGGCCACGGCGGGCGCCTCGGTCGTGGCCTTCATGGGGATCGGTCTCGTGGACCCGATCCTGCCGTCCATCGCCAAGGGGCTCGACGCCACACCCAGCCAGGTGTCCCTGCTGTTCACCTCGTACTTCCTGATCACCGCCGTCGCGATGCTCGTGACCGGCTTCGTCTCCAGCCGCATCGGCGGACGCAAGACGCTGCTGGCCGGCCTGGCGCTGGTCGTCGTCTTCGCCGCGCTCTCCGGCACGTCCTCGTCCGTCGCCGAGCTGGTCGGCTTCCGGGCGGGCTGGGGCCTGGGCAACGCCCTGTTCGTCTCCACCGCCCTCGCGGTGATCGTCGGCGCGGCCGCCGGGGGCAGCGCGGCGGCGATCCTGCTGTACGAGTCGGCGCTCGGCCTCGGCATGGCCTGCGGGCCCCTGGTCGGCGCCCTGCTCGGTGACGCCAGCTGGCGCTATCCGTTCTTCGGCACCGCCGCCCTGATGGCGATCGGGTTCCTCTGCATCACCGCGTTCCTCAAGGAGCAGCCCAGGCCGGCCCGGAAGACCTCACTGCTCGACCCGGTCAAGGCGCTCGGTCACGGCGGTCTCGCCTCGGTGGCGACGTCGGCGTTCTTCTACAACTACGCGTTCTTCACGATCCTGGCCTTCACACCGTTCGTGCTCGACATGTCGCCGTACCGCTCGGGTGCGGTGTTCTTCGCCTGGGGTCTGCTGCTCGCCGTCTTCTCGGTGCTCGTCGCACCGCGCCTCCAGCGGCGCTTCGGCTCGCTGAAGGTGGTCGGCGGCTCCCTGGTGCTGCTCGCCGCGGACCTGCTGGTCCTCGGGTACGGCAACCACACGACGGCCATCGTCTGCACCATCGTCTCGGGTGCCTTCATCGGCATGAACAACACCGTCTACACCGAGCTGGCCCTCGGCGTCTCGGACGCGCCGCGCCCGGTGGCGAGCGCCGGTTACAACTTCGTCCGCTGGTTCGCCGCGGCCGCCGCTCCCTACCTCGCTCCGAAGATCGAGGAGTGGAGCGACATCCACATGCCGTTCGTCGTCGCCGCCGTCGCGGCGCTCGTCGGCGCCGGGGTCATCGGAGTCCGGCGTACGGCACTGACCCACGAGGCACAGGAGCTGGAGCCGCGTCACGCCACGGAGGACGGCGTCACCGTCTTCGCCGACTGACGGCGCCCGTCACGCCGCGGGCGGCCTGAAAACGGGTCAGCGGCGCCGTCAGTCCAGCGCCACGGACGCGCGCAGGGGATCGCGCAGGTCGGTGCCCTGCGTGAGCCAGCGCTCCTGGAGCTCCTGCGCGCCCCTGACCCGTTTCCAGGCCGCCTCGTTGTGCGTCATCGGCAGCAGCGGCAGGAAGCGCACCGGCTCCATCGGAGCGTCCAGCTCCAGGTCCTCGACCAGGCCGCCCGGCTCGGCGACCAGGACCGAGCTGAAGGGCGCCCCCGTCCACAGTGGCTGCCCGAGGTCCAGTGACGCCCCCGGGGCCACGATCAGCCCCTCTACCTGCGGGGAGGCCGCCAGGACCGCGAGGGGCCGCAGCACCTGGTCGGTGTCGGCGAGCCCGGCCCGCACGGACAGGACCAGCTCGGCGCGCGGTCCCTTCACGGGGTCGGCGAGCGGCGAGGTCGGATCGGCCATCGGCTGCGCGGACATGCCGAGCGTGGCGTAGCGCACCACATCGCCGTCGATGAAGCGGAGCACCTCGATACGGTCCGTGCCAAGGAACGTCACATCGGCACGTGCGTCCGGCTCGCCCAGCGCCGTACGGAGCCGGGCCTCGGCCAGATCAAGAATTTCTCCCATGCCGCGAGCATAGAACGCGCACCGAACGGGCAAAGGAAGGGATTGGCTCCTCACCTGGCTGGTAGCCTGAGGCGTCGGCCGGGACAGCACGCAGAAGCGTCGCTCTCAGTCCTGGCAACACGTGATCCCCTACGGGGGACCGGCCGGAGGAGGTGGGGCTGCGGTGGATCCAAGTCGACCGTGCAGTACCGACCGCCCTTCCGCAGGACGCCTTCCTTCTGTGGTCTGACGCCCTTCCCGGCCGTCACCACGGCAGTTCGCGCACCGGAAGAGCCCCGCGTTTTTGCCTGTCTGTAGCGAACGCCGTCACCGTGCCCGTGCGGTGCCGCCCGCTTTGCGGACGTGAGCACACGTCCCCATTCCGGGCTGTTCCACGCGCCCACCGACGGCCCTCCGTGAAGAGGAGCCAGCCATGTCGATGATCCGTGACCTGCGCGCCGCCGTGCGCCCGTCCCAGCGCAAGAGCAACACCCCGTACAACAGCTACGACGCCACCCGCGACCCGTCCGCCTCCAGCGCCGTCGTCGACTGCGCCGTCTACCGGGACGGGCGCCGGCTCACCGAGGCGACCGGCCTGACCCCGCGCGAGGCGATCCTGCGCGTGCGGGAGCAGGGCGGCTTCGCCTGGATCGGTCTGCACGAGCCGACCGAGGAGGAGTTCGCCGGTATCGCCCGGGAGTTCGGCCTCCACCCGCTGGCCGTCGAGGACGCGGTCCACGCCCACCAGCGGCCCAAGCTGGAGCGGTACGACGACACGCTGTTCACCGTCTTCAAGACGATCCACTACGTCGAGCACGCCGAACTGACCGCGACCAGCGAGGTCGTCGAGACCGGTGAGGTGATGTGCTTCACCGGCCGGGACTTCGTGATCACCGTCCGGCACGGCGGACAGGGCTCGTTGCGCGCTCTGCGCCACCGGCTCCAGGAGGACCCCGAGCTGCTCGCCAAAGGTCCCTCCGCGGTGCTGCACTCGATCGCCGACCATGTCGTCGACGGCTACATCGCGGTGGCGGCCTCGGTGCAGGACGACATCGACGAGGTGGAGATCGATGTGTTCTCCACCCCGTCGAAGGGCGGCTCGCGCGGGTCGGACGCGGGCCGGATCTACCAGCTGAAGCGCGAGGTGCTGGAGTTCAAGCGCGCCGTGTCGCCGCTGCTGCGGCCGATGCAGCTGCTGAGCGAGCGCCCCATGCGGCTGGTCGACCCCGACATCCAGAAGTACTTCCGCGATGTGGCCGACCACCTGGCCCGCGTGCACGAAGAGGTCATCGGCTTCGACGAGCTGCTCAACTCGATCCTCCAGGCCAATCTGGCGCAGGCGACCGTCACGCAGAACGAGGACATGCGCAAGATCACGTCCTGGGCGGCGATCATCGCCGTACCGACGATGATCTGCGGGGTGTACGGCATGAACTTCAAGCACATGCCCGAACTCCGGTGGACGTACGGCTATCCGATGGTGCTGGCGCTCATCGGTGCCGTCTGCTTCTCCATCCACCGCACGCTCAAGCGCAACGGCTGGCTCTAATAGGGTGCGTGCATGACTGCTGCTGACGTGTTGCTTGCCCGGGCTCTCGTCGAGGAGGCCACCAAGAAGTCCGGCCTGATCTGGGTACGGGGCACCGGCCCCTCCCGGGCGCTGTGGCACGTGTGGCACGAGGGCACGGCCGTGCTCGTGGGGGACGGCCCCGGGGAGCAGCCGCTGCCCGCCGGTGTCGACGCGGGCGCCGTCGCCGAGGTGACCGTGCGCAGCAAGGACAAGGGCGGCAGGCTCGTGGTCTGGTCCGCCGCCGTCGAGGTGCTGGAGCCGCACTCCGAGGCCTGGGAGGCGGCGGTCGGCGAGCTCAGGGGCAAGCGGCTGAACGCCCCGGACGCCGACCTGATGACGGAGCGCTGGGCGCGTGAATGCCGGATCGTACGGCTGACGCCCGGTGAATCCCGCACGGACCTGCCGGGGACCTCGCAGGCCGCGCCGCCGCTGCCCACCGGGGCGACCACCCGGCACACGGCGCCGGCCGCGCTCCCCCGGCTGCTGCTGAAGCGCCGCGGGAAGCGCTGACCGGCTCCGTCACCCGGAGGACCTGGGCAGCTCGCCGCCGTAGTCGACGGTGGCGTTCTCGGCCGGTGCCTCCAGCGGGAAGGACTTGCCCCAGTCGGCGAGGGTGACGGTCCCGCCACCGCCACCGCGCGCCACCCGCAGGGGGTACGGAGTGCCCTTGAGGGAGACGTCCAGTGCGCCCCCCTCACCCTTTCCACCCAGGATCTGCACGGTGCGCACCCCGCCGATCGTGTCCCGGTCGCCCTTGCCGACCTTCCCGTGCAGGGTCAGCATGCCGTCGAGCAGCGTCTCCTTCTCCGTGAAGCCGCGCAGCTGCTTGTAAGTGGGGTCGTCCTCGGGGACCTTCACGTACTTGCCGCCGAGCTTGTCGGCGGCCTGGTCGCTCGTGTCGTCGGCCTTCTCGGCCTTCCAGAAGCCCGCGTCGGCCTTGAGGAAGAGCTCGTCACCGACCCTCAGCAGCGCGAACGTGTTCTTCTTGGCGGTGACCGATCCCGTGCCGCCCTTGCTGCTGAGCTGCATGTCCAGGGCGTACGTGCCGCCCTTGCTGACCAGTTTGCCGGTGAGCCGCACGGCGTCCGCGCCATCGGCGGCGGCCCGCGTCTTCTTCTCGATCCGTGCTGCCGTCAGCTTGCCCACACCGTTGGTGCCCTCGTCCGGGTCGTCACCCGCGCAGGCCGTGAGTGCGACGGTCAGCCCCGCGCAGAGCACCACGGCGAAAGCGGTCCGGCGGCGGGCCCGGACGGCCGGGGCAAAAGAGGTCACGGCGCACTGCCTCTCGTCTGTGTGTCGGGGTTGGCAGACGGCAGCGTACCCGTGCCGCGTACGCCGTTCGGCAGAGCTCCGTACGGACGGCCCGTAACGAGCTCACCCGCGATTGACGCCTTGACGGCGCTGACAATCGCGGGTGAGCTCGTCAGGGCGTCACGGACCGGTACGGGCTAGCCTGATCACGGCAAAGGAGGACGTGAGGGACAGAGGGAGGCGCACAGGATGGCGGCAGTCACTCCCCGGGTCTTCGTCTCGCACCTCACCGGCGTACCGGTGTTCGACCCGTACGGTGACCAGGTCGGCCGGGTCCGCGATCTGGTGGCGATGCTCCGGGTCGGCGGGAAGCCGCCACGACTGCTCGGCATGGTCGTCGAGGTCGTGAGCCGGCGGCGGATCTTCCTGCCGATGACCCGGGTGACGGGCGTCGAGTCGGGCCAGGTCATCACCACAGGCGTGGTTAACATGCGGCGCTTCGAGCAGCGCCCGACCGAGCGACTCGTCCTCGGCGAGTTCCTTGACCGGCGGGTCCGCCTCAAGGAGACGGACGAGGAGGTGACCGTCCTCGACGTCGCCATCCAGCAGCTCCCGGCCCGCCGTGACTGGGAGATCGACAAGTTCTTCGTACGCAAGGGACGCGGCGGAGCCCTGCGCCGCAAGGGCGAGACGCGGACCGTGGAGTGGTCGGCGATCAGCGGCTTCTCGCTGGAGGAGCAGGGGCAGGGCGCCGAGAACCTGGTGGCGACCTTCGAACGGCTGCGCCCCACCGATGTCGCCAACGCCATGCACCATCTGACGCCGAAGCGCCGCGCCGAGGTCGCCGCCGCGCTGGACGACGACCGGCTCGCCGACGTCCTGGAGGAGCTCCCCGGTGACGACCAGGTGGAGATCATCGGCGAGCTGGAGGAGGACCGCGCCGCGGACGTCCTGGAGGCGATGGACCCGGACGACGCGGCCGACCTGCTCGCGGAACTGCCGGAGGCTGACAAGGAACGGCTGCTGGCCCTGATGCGCCCGGACGACGCGGCCGATGTGCGGCGTCTGCTCTCGTACGAGGAGCGGACCGCGGGCGGGCTGATGACGACCGAGCCGATCATCCTGCGGCCCGACGCGACGGTCGCGGACGCGCTGGCCAGGGTCCGCCAGCAGGACCTCTCCCCCGCGCTGGCCGCACAGGTGTACGTGTGCCGGTCGCCGGACGAGACCCCCACCGGGAGATATCTGGGCACCGTGCACTTCCAGCGGCTGCTGCGGGATCCGCCGTTCACCCTGGTCAGCTCGATCGTCGACAGTGATCTGGTTCCCCTGCCGCCGGACACCGAGCTGCCCGCGGTGACCAGCTATCTGGCCGCGTACAACCTCGTCTCGGCGCCCGTGGTGGACGAGAGCGGCTCGCTGCTGGGCGCGGTGACCGTCGACGACGTACTGGACCACCTGCTGCCCGACGACTGGCGCGAGACCGACTTCCAGGGCGAGGAGGAGATCACCGGTGCCGGCTGAGGACCGCGCGAGGGCGGCGGCGACGGGTGCGTCGGGCATCGTGCGCCCGCCGCGTTCCCGGCTCGACCAGCCGCGGGCTCCGAGGCGCCGGCTGCTGCCCGAGTACGACCCCGAGGCGTTCGGCCGGTTCTCCGAGCGCATCGCCCGCTTCCTGGGCACCGGGCGGTTCATCGTCTGGATGACCCTGATCATCATCCTGTGGGTCGCGTGGAACATCATCGCCCCGAAGGAGGTCCGGTTCGACGAGTATCCGTTCATCTTCCTGACCCTGGCACTCTCCCTCCAGGCCTCGTACGCGGCCCCGCTGATCCTCCTCGCGCAGAACCGCCAGGACGACCGCGACCGGGTCACCCACGAGCAGGACCGCAAGCAGAACGAGCGCTCGATCGCGGACACGGAATACCTCAGCCGCGAGATCGCCGCGCTCCGGATGGGCCTCGGGGAGGTCGCCACGCGGGACTGGATCCGTTCGGAGCTGGAGGCCATGGTGAAGGACATGGAGGAGCGCCGGATCCTCCAGCGGCCCGAGAGTGACGAAGCCGACCGCTGAGGGGCTACCCACGCGTAGCCCCCGGCGCCGTATCGCCCTCCCGTCGCCCACCACCGCCCTTTCAGGGAGCGCTGCGCGCACCCGTACTATCGTTGTATGGCTACGGAAGACGCGGTGCGTGAAGCGCTGGCGACAGTGAACGACCCGGAGATCCACCGACCGATCACCGAGCTGGGCATGGTGAAGTCGGTCGAGATCGATCCTGACGGTGTAGTCGCTGTCACCGTGTATCTCACGGTTTCCGGCTGCCCGATGCGCGAGACGATCACCAAGAACGTGACCGACGCGGTGGCCCTCGTCGAGGGCGTGTCGCGGGTCGAGGTCACGCTCGACGTGATGAGCGACGAGCAGCGCAAGGAGCTCGCCTCCTCGCTGCGCGGCGGCACGGCGGAGCGGGAGGTGCCGTTCGCCAAGCCCGGCTCGCTGACCCGCGTCTACGCGGTCGCCTCCGGCAAGGGCGGCGTCGGCAAATCCTCGGTGACGGTGAACCTCGCGGCGGCGATGGCGGCTGACGGCCTCAAGGTCGGCGTGGTCGACGCGGACATCTACGGGCACAGCGTGCCCAGGATGCTCGGCACGGACGCCAAGCCCACCCAGGTCGAGAACATGATCATGCCGCCGTCCTCGCACGGCGTGAAGGTGATCTCCATCGGCATGTTCACCCCGGGCAACGCCCCGGTGGTGTGGCGCGGTCCCATGCTGCACCGCGCGCTGCAGCAGTTCCTCGCCGATGTGTACTGGGGCGACCTGGACGTCCTGCTGCTCGACCTGCCGCCGGGCACGGGTGACATCGCGATCTCCGTGGCGCAGCTCGTCCCGAACGCCGAGATCCTGGTCGTCACGACCCCGCAGCAGGCCGCCGCCGAGGTGGCCGAGCGGGCCGGGTCCATCGCCGTGCAGACCCACCAGAAGATCGTCGGTGTGGTCGAGAACATGTCGGGCATGCCGTGCCCGCACTGCGACGAGATCGTCGACGTGTTCGGTACGGGTGGCGGGCAGCGGGTCGCCGAGGGGCTGACGAAGACGGTCGGCGCCGAGGTGCCGGTCCTGGGGTCCATCCCGATCGACGTACGGCTGCGTGAGGGCGGCGACGAGGGCAAGCCCATCGTCCTGTCCGACCCCGACTCCCCCGCGGGCTCCGCGCTGCGCTCCATCGCCGACAAGCTGAGCGGCCGTCAGCGCGGCCTGTCGGGTATGTCGCTGGGGCTCACCCCGCGCAACAAGTTCTGAAGCACGCACAAGGGTGGGGCGGCCTCCGGAAGAGGCCGCCCCACCCTTGTGCGTGGCGCCCGGGCGTGGCGCCCGGACCGTCGCTCAGTGCTCGTACGAGGCGATGTCGCCGATCACCGCGAATCCCAGGCCGTAGGCGCTCATCCCGCGCCCGTACGCGCCGATGTGCACCCCCTCGGGGGCCGAGCCCGCGAGCACCCAGCCGAACTCGGACTCGCGGTAGTGGAAGTCCACCGGCACGCCGTCCACCGGGAGGGACAGCGTCGACCAGGGCTCCCGGTCCAGATCGTCCGCGAGCTCGAACGCGATTTCGGTCTGCTGGTTCAGCCATTCGCCACGCAGGGTGTGGTCCATCTGCGGGGGCCAGGTGGATTCCAGCAGGCCCGAGCCCGCCAGCCAGGCCGCCGACGAGACCGTGGTGGCGTCCAGCACGCCCGTACCGTCGTCGCTGTCCCGCACAGGGCTGCTGCCCACGGTCACGACGACCGCGAAACGCGCCCTCTCCGCACCCGCGTCGGCCCGTACGACGGGCTCCTCGCCGTGCCCGGTGGAACCGTGCTGCACCGTGTCGTCCGCGGCTGCGGTGACGTGCATCAGCCAGCGCTGCCCCGTGAAGGCCTCGTCCAGCCCGTACCAGGGGAACGGCGCCTTGAGATAGCCGTCGACAGAACGCCGGGGCGCCTGCACCCCCTCTGCGGTGACTGCGTTGGGCGCATCGTCCGCCCCTGCCCGACTCGTCGTCTCCATCTGCCCGGCCGCCTCCTCGATCTTCTCTGATCCGGAGCGGCCCTCCCCCCGTGGGCATGGGCAACTCGCAACCGGACAGATGGAGAATAGCCATACCGTCCGGACGAGTCGGGATTGACGGGTCTCAGGTGGCGTCCGCGTCGAAGGGCGGGCGCTCGTCCTTGACCGGCTGCGCGGGCTTCTTGAGAAGGTCCGGCTTGGCCCCGGGGGTCCCCTCCACAGCGGCGGGGGCGATGTCCGCGGACGCGACGGCCGAGGCGCTCTCACGGCCGTTCACCGCGTCGGTGACCTCGGCCATCTCCTTGCGCAGGTCGAAGCTCTCGCGGATCTCCTTGAGCCCCAGGTCGTCGTTTCCGTCCATCAGCTGCTTACGGACGAACGTCTTGGGGTTGAGGTCCTCGAACTCGAAGTCCTTGAACTGAGGTCCGAGCTCCGAGCGGATGTCTTCCTTGGCGCTGTCCGAGAACTCACGGATCTTGCGGATGGTGCGCGTGACGTCCTGGATGACCTTCGGCAGCTTCTCCGGGCCGAATACGAGCACGGCGAGAACCACGAGCGTCAGCAGCTCGAGTGCGCCTATGTCATTGAACACCTTGCTGCTCCTCGTGTTCTCTGCGTGGTCTCCGTGTGTATTCCGCCGCCAGGTCATCGGGGGCCCGGACCGGCTCCACGGTACCCGGCGAAGCTGTCCGTGCGGTACCTGCCGGTGGCCGTCAGGTACCGCTTGCCGAACCCAGCGTCAAAGTCACGGACAGGTCTTTACCACCGCGGGTCAGGACGAGCCCGAGCCTGTCACCCGGACGGTGGGCGCGGATCTTGATGATCAGTTCCTCACCGCTGTGCACACGCCGGCCCTCCACCTCGGTGATGATGTCGCCCGACCGGATGCCCGCCTTGTCGGCCGGTCCGCCCTCGGTCACCGCCGCTGTGCCGTCGGCTCCCTCGCCGCCGACCTTGGCCCCGTCGCCGGTGAACTCCATGTCCAGCGTGACGCCGATCACGGGGTGGGTGGCCTTGCCGGTGTTGATCAGCTCCTCGGCGACCCGCTTGCCCTGGTTGATCGGTATCGCGAAGCCGAGGCCGATCGAGCCGGACTGGCTGCCGTCGGCAGCGGATCCGCTGTCGGCGGCGCGGATGGCGCTGTTGATGCCGATGGCCCGGGCCTCGGCGTCGACCAGGGGGCCGCCGGAATTGCCCGGATTGATCGGCGCGTCCGTCTGGAGGGCGTCGACGTAGCTGACGTCGCTGCCGTCGCCCTTCTCGCCGCCCGCGGTGATGGGCCGCTGCTTGGCGCTGATGATGCCGGAGGTGACCGTGTTGGACAGGTCGAAGGGTGCGCCGATGGCCACCACCGGGTCGCCCACCTGCACGTTGTCGGAGTTCCCCAGGGGCAGCGGCTTGAGTCCCGAGACGCCGTTGACCTTGACGACGGCCAGGTCGTAGCCGCTGTCCTTGCCGACGAGCTCGGCGGGCACGCTCTCCCCACTGCTGAAGGTGACGGTGATCTCGCCGGTGGAGCCCGCGGGAGCGACCACATGGTTGTTGGTGAGGATGTGGCCCTTGTCGTCGAGGACGAAGCCGGTGCCCGTGCCGGATTCGGCGGTGCCGTTGACGCGCAGGGTGACCACGCCGGGCAGGGCACTGGCAGCGATCCCGGCGACGCTGTCGGGTGCCCGGCCGCCGTTGTCCCGGTCGGCCTGGGGCAGTTCGACCGTGGTCAGACCGCCGTTGCGCTCGACGTAGGAACCGATTCCGCCACCGATCCCGCCGGCCACGAGTGCGAGCAGCACGGCCCCGAGGAGGAACGACCCGCGACGGCCTCCGCGCGGCCGGGCTTCGGTCCCCTGGCCGGGGCCCGGGTGGCTCAACGGCTGCTGGGGCACGCCCCAGGGGTCGTACCGCAGCCACTGGGAGGGCTGCTGAGGGCCCTGCTGGGGCCCTGGGGCCGCCTGCGCGGGCGGGGGCGCCGTGGGCTGCTGCGGCACGGTGTGCGGGGGCGGTGGCGGGGTGGCTGCGACGCCGTGCCCGTCTGTCCCGGAGTACGGCGGCGGTACGTGAGTCCCCGGTGCCGGCACCGGGGTCCCCTGCGCCGGGGTCGGCGCCGGGCGCTGCACGGGCGGCGCGGGCGCCCATGGCCCCGGACCGCCGTAGGGCGGGGTGCTGTACTCGTCGGGCGCGTGCAGCGGCTGCGTACGGTGCGCCGGCGGCTCGGCGGCGGGGGCAGGGGGCGCGGGCATGTAGTCGCCGTCCGCCGTCCTTACGACCGGGTCGGCCGGCGTGTGGTCGCCGTCCGCCGTCCCTGCGGCCGGGTCGGAGGCGGGTACGGGTGCGGGCGGCTCTGCGGCCGCCGTGGGTACGGCGTCCTCCGGTCCGGCCGGGCGGCTCCGCTCCGTCGAGGGACGGCTCCACCACTTCGTCTTCGGCCCGCTGGGCTTCCCGTCGTCCATGCTCTCCCCGCAACTGGCCCTTGCACGCCCCACAGGGGCGTCCCTCCCGGAATTCAACCAGGTTTGCGAATCCGCGCGCAGGCTCCCGGTCGGGGCGGTGTCAGCGCAGCGGGGTGAGCGGCATCGCGCGGTCGTGCAGCGGCGGCGTGGAGGCTGCTGCCGAGGCCGTCGCGGAAGGCTCCGGGTCCGCGCCGAAGGTGGCGGAGTACAACGGGCCCGCGTCGGTCGGGCGTATCAGCGGCGGCACGGTCACATTCAGCACGGGAAAGGCGAACGTGCCCGCGGTGAGCGCCGAGGTGCTCAGCAGCGAGGGGGCCGAGGCCGGCTGGGCGGAGGAGGACGGCGCGGCGCTCGGCCCGACGTCCCGGCCCACTCCGGCGGCGAGGGCACCGCCACCGCTGCGGCCGGCCGCCGCACTGCCGCCGCCGGTCCGCTCGTCGGCGTCGAGCGGGGTCGTGCTGCTGCCGGCGCCTTCGGCGCTGAGCGGTACCTCGGGATTGTGGTCGAGCGGGAGCGCGCCTCCGAGCGCGATGGCCGCGAGCGAGACCGCGCTGGCCGCGACGAACGCGAAGCGCCGTGCGCGCCAGGGAGAACGGTCCGCCTCCCGGCTCACGTCATGGATGCGGAAACCCGTGCCGGACGATCCGCCGGGCAGTACGGCGGTCGGGCCGTGGGCCGTGGGGAGATAGCCGAAACCGCCCAGGGGTGAGCGCCCGGATTCCGCGGGCCCGCCGGGCTGAAGCACGGGGAAGACTCCGTCGCCGAAGCGCCGATGGCCGTCGGCACCGTCGTCCGGGCCGTCGTCTCCGCTGCTGGGGCCCCCGGGGAGACCCTGGAGCCGGGCGAGGAAGCCCTCGGAGGGCGAAGGTGCGGCGGAGGTCGCGAAGGCGCTCTTCAGCCGCCGCTGGGCGTCGGCCTCGGCCTTACATCTGGCGCAGGTCGCCAGATGCGCGAGGACTCGCTCCCGGGCATCGTGTTTGAGCTCGCCGTCGACAAGCGCGGCGAGCCGGTCCCCCAGATGCTGCTCCGCGGGGGTCGGGCCTGTGTCACTCACGCCGCGCCGCCCTCCCCTGCCAGGACCGCGTCCGCGAGAAGGCGCTGCTCGGCGCGGGCCTCGGGCGAACGGTGCTTGAGCGCCTTGCGCAGGTGGGAGCGGCCACGGTGGATGCGGCTGCGCACCGTCCCGAGCTTGACGCCGAGGGTGGCGGCGATCTCCTCGTAGGAGAGGCCTTCGATGTCGCAGAGGACGACCGCGGCACGGAATTCGGGCGCGAGGGTGTCCAGCGCCTGCTGCACGTCCGCGTCGAAGTGTGTGTCGTTGAAGACCTGCTGCGGGGACGGCTCCCGGCTCGGCAGCCGCTCGGCCGCGTCGTCCCCGAGGGAGTCGAAACGGATCCGCTGCTTGCGGCGGACCATGTCCAGGAAGAGATTCGTCGTGATCCTGTGCAGCCAGCCCTCGAAGGTGCCGGGCGTGTAGGTCGACAGCGACCTGAAGACGCGGACAAAGACTTCCTGGGTGAGGTCCTCGGCGTCGTGCTGGTTTCCCGTCAGCCGGTAGGCGAGGCGGTACACACGGGCGCTGTGCGTGCTGACGATCTCTTCCCATGAGGGCGGGGTCCACGCCTGGGAGTCCGCATCTGAGGCGAAGGTCGCGGTCGGTGCGGAATCGTTGGAAGAACGGTCAGCAATGTTGGTCACGGATTTCGGCTCACCCGCCGACCTGAGGAACCGCCGCAGCGCGCCCCTCCGATCCACAGGCGCAGCCGCACCTCCCCTATCGGCTCTGGTGGTGTCCAGTGGAGCCCCTACCATAGCCACCTCGCCCGTTAGCTCCGGATAAGCCTTTTTACCTGCTGGTGTCCCGGTGTCCCCGGGAGCAAGAGGCACATTCCGGGCCCGGCCGCAGGGTCCGGTCCATGTGTTCCCCTCCGCCCTTTCATAACGCCCGGTCCCATCTGCGGGTTCCCGGGTCCAGCGGATACAGTCACCGTTGCGCCAACTACGGGGACAGGAGAGGGTCATTACCGCCAACCGGCAGACGAGCTGGGCATTCGCCGACGCCTTTGTCGCCGAGGAAGAGGCTCTTCTCTGGGCCCGGGACCGGGCCCAGGACACAGGGCTGCGCCCGGTGTCGTCGGGCACCGGTGCGGCGCTGCGCCTGCTCGCCGCCACCGCGGACGCCAAGGCGGTGGCCGAGATCGGTACCGGAACGGGCGTGTCCGGAATCTATCTGCTGCAGGGCATGCGCCCTGACGGCGTCCTGACCACCGTCGACCCGGAACCCGAGCGCCAGCAGTTCGCCCGTGAGGCCTTCCGCGCCGCGGGCTTCGCCACGAACCGGGCCCGTTTCATCCCGGGGCGCGCCCTCGACGTCCTGCCGCGGCTCGCGGACGGCGGATACGACCTCGTCTTCTGCGACGGCGACCGGCTGGAGAGCCTGGACTGCCTCGCTGAATCGTTGCGCCTGCTGCGGCCCGGCGGCCTGGTCTGCTTCGAGGGCGTCTTCGCCGACGGCCGCACGATCGACTCGGCGGCGCAGCCGGCCGAGGTGCTGCGCCTGCGTGAACTGCTGCGGGCCGTGCGCGAAAGCCAGGAGCTCATGGCGACGCTGCTGCCGGTGGGCGACGGCCTGCTGTGCGCGGTACGGCGCGGCTGACCCTCCCGTCCGGCGGCCATCGGCCGGGGCTTCACCGTCACCCGGATCCCGACGCAACTCTGCCCCGGCACGGAGTCCGTGCCGGGGCAGCAGTGAAGTGTGGGCGCCTCCGCCTCAGCCGACGACCTTCTTCAGAGCGTCACCGAGTGCATCGGCCTCGTCCGGAGTCAGCTCGACGACAAGCCGACCGCCGCCTTCGAGCGGAACGCGCATGACGATGCCCCGCCCCTCCTTTGTCACCTCGAGCGGGCCGTCGCCCGTCCGCGGCTTCATGGCCGCCATGCTCGTTCCCCTTCCTGAAACCAGCTCATCGCAGCCGGCGGCCCCATGACAGGCGCTGCCTCACCGGCGTCGAACACAATGCTTCCTCCGCATTATCCCGCATCAGGGACCCCGATGAGCAACATCGGTCGGCATCGCTTGAACAACGCGCTCTCTCAAAACCACCCAATTCGGCGATCCGGCTGCGATACTGCGCCACCGTCGGCCCTCAGCCGAGGTCCAATCGTTAGACGCAGGTCACATGTCCCGGCACATGTCCGGGGCACCTGAAGTCCGCCATGCTTGCCTGGACAGGACACGCTGCCGGACCCCAGAAGGAGACCCCGCAATGGCCGACACGGCTGACACGGTGCTCACGGACGTGAGCGACGGGCTCGCGACGATCACGATCAATCGTCCCGACGCGATGAACGCCATGAACACCGCCGCCAAGGCCGCACTCCGCGACTCCCTCCGGGCGGTCGCGGACGACCCGGCGGTGCGCGCCGTTCTGCTCACCGCCACCGGGCGCGCCTTCTGTGTCGGCCAGGACCTCAAGGAGCACGTCGCGAAGCTCGCCGAGGCGCGCGAGTCGGAGGGCGGCAACGCGCTGAGCACGGTGCGGGAGCACTACAACCCCATCGTCCGCGCCCTCACGGAGATGGAGAAGCCCGTGGTCGCGGGGGTCAACGGGGTCGCCGCCGGGGCCGGTTTCGGATTCGCGCTCGCCGCCGACTACCGCGTGGTCGCCGACACCGCCTCCTTCAACACGTCGTTCGCGGGGGTCGCGCTGTCCGCGGACTCGGGCGTCTCCTGGACCCTGCCCCGGCTGATCGGCCCGAGCCGCGCCGCCGACCTGCTGTTCTTCCCGCGCTCCCTCTCCGCCCAGGAGGCGTACGAGCTGGGCATCGCGAACAAGGTGGTGCCCGCGGCCGACCTCGCGAAGGAGGCGCACGCGGTGGCCCGCGCCCTGGCGGACGGGCCGACGGTGGCGTACGCGGCCCTGAAGGCGTCCCTGGCGTACGGCGCCGGGCGCTCGCTCGCGGAGACCCTGGAGAAGGAGGACGAACTCCAGACGAAGGCGGGCGCGTCGCAGGACCACACGATCGCGGTCGAGGCGTTCCTCGCCAAGCAGCCGCCGAAGTATCTCGGCAGGTAGGACGCTCGGCCGGCAGGGCTCCCGGCAGCCGGCCCTACAGCCCTTCGCGCCGGGCCACGCAGTCGGCCAGGTGGTCGTCGACGAGGCCGCAGGCCTGCATCAGGGCGTACGCGGTCGTGGGGCCGACGAAGCGGATGGACCGCTTCTTCAGGTCCTTGGCCAGCGCGGCCGACTCGGGGGTGATCGCCGGGACGTCGGCGAGGGTCCGCGGGGCCGGCCGCGTGGCCGGGTCGGGTGCGTGGGACCAGATGAGCGCGTCCAGCTCGCCCTCGCCCCAGCCGGCCAGCACCTCGGCGTTGGCGAGGGTGGCGTCGATCTTCGCGCGGTTGCGGATGATCCCGGCGTCGGCGAGGAGGCGTTCCTTGTCGGCATCGGTGAACTCCGCGACGGCGGAGATCTTGAATCCGGCGAACGCGCTGCGGAAGCCCTCGCGGCGGCGCAGGATCGTCAGCCAGGACAGGCCCGACTGGAACGCCTCCAGGCAGAGCCGCTCGAAGAGGGCGTCGTCCCCGTGCACGGGGCGGCCCCACTCGGTGTCGTGGTAGGCGAGGTAGTCCTCCGTGGACAGGCCCCAGGGACAGCGCGGCCGCCCGTCCGCCGCGGGCACGGCGCCGCTCAACGCCCGCCCTCCTCGCCCTGCGGGCCGTCTCCCGCGGCCGGTCCTTCGGGCCGCTTGAGCAGGTCGGGGCCGTTCACCGCGGTGGCCTGGGCCCCGGCGAGCGCCGATTCCAGCTCGGCGATGTGGGCGTCACGCTCGGCGAGCTCGGCCCCGAGTCTGCCGAGGGCCTCGTCCACGTCCGTCATGCGGTAGCCGCGCACGGAAAGGGGCAGCCGCATGGCCTCGACATCGGCGCGGCCGACGGGGCGGTCGAGGGGCAGCGGGTCGGTGAGCCGCTCGGGCTCGACGTCCTGCAGCACCGCGCTTTTGCCTCCACCGACCACCGCGAGCGTGACCGCGGCCACGACCACGACCATCGTGAGCAGCAAGAACCAGAACACGCGCATCTCCCGGGTAACGGAATACCTGTCCAGGTCAGATCGTGCCATGCGGCACTGACAGTTAGGGTCTTTCGTTTGGAGAGACCCTGGGGCGCGTTTCGAAAGTAGCGCCGTCCGCCCGAAGGGCGGGCAGGCGGGACTTTCGAAACACGCCCCAGGGGTCGCAGGCGGGCCGAAGGGCTACGAGGGAGGAACCAGGGACATGCGAAGCGATGCGCTCAGGCTGGGGCGGCGGGAGTTCGGGCCGCGCGAGCCGGTGATCATGGCGATCGTGAACCGGACCCCCGATTCCTTCTACGACCAGGGGGCGACGTTCCGCGACGAGCCCGCGCTCTCCCGGGTCGAGCAGGCCGTCGCGGAGGGCGCGGCGATCATCGACATCGGCGGGGTGAAGGCCGGCCCCGGCGAGGAGGTGACGGCGCAGGAGGAGGCGCGCCGCACGGTCGGTTTCGTTGCCGAGGTGCGCCGCCGCCACCCGGACGTCGTGATCAGCGTGGACACCTGGCGGCACGACGTGGGTGAGGCGGTCTGTGAGGCCGGGGCCGACCTGCTGAACGACGCCTGGGGCGGCGTCGACCCGAAGCTGGCGGAGGTGGCCGCGCGGTACGGAGCGGGGCTCGTGTGCACGCACGCGGGCGGCGCGGAGCCCCGTACCCGGCCGCACCGGGTCGCCTACGACGATGTGATGGCGGACATCCTGCGCGCGACCCTGGGTCTCGCGGAGCGGGCCGTGGAGCTCGGGGTCAGGCCGGACGGGATCATGATCGACCCGGGGCACGACTTCGGGAAGAACACCCGGCACTCACTGGAGGCCACGCGCCGGCTGGAGGAGATGACGGCCACGGGCTGGCCCGTACTGGTCTCGCTCTCCAACAAGGACTTCGTCGGCGAGACGCTCGACAAGCCGGTCAAGGAACGCGTGATCGGGACGCTCGCGACGACGGCCGTGTCGGCATGGCTGGGCGCCCAGGTGTACCGGGTGCACGAGGTGGCCGAGACCCGGCAGGTCCTGGACATGGTGGCGTCCATCGCGGGCCACCGGCCGCCGGCGGTCGCGCGGCGGGGCCTGGCGTAGGCCTCACCGCCGCGCACCGCCCCGGCTACCGGCCGACTTCCTTCGTGACCAGCCGGACCGCCTCGTCCACGTCGTCCGTGACGTGGAACAGCATCAGGTCACGCTCGGACGCCTTGCCCCCCGCGACCACCGTGTCCCGCAGCCAGTCCACAAGACCGCCCCAGTACGCCGTTCCGAACAGGACGATCGGGAAGCGCGTCACCTTGCCCGTCTGCACCAGGGTCAGCGCCTCGAAGAGCTCGTCCAGGGTGCCGAGGCCACCGGGCAGCACGACGAAGCCCTGGGCGTACTTCACGAACATCGTCTTACGGACGAAGAAGTACCGGAAGTTGACGCCGATGTCGACATGTGGATTCAGTCCCGACTCGAAGGGCAGCTCGATGCCGAGCCCGACGGAGACGCCCTTGGCGTCCCTGGCCCCCTTGTTCGCGGCCTCCATGGCCCCGGGCCCGCCGCCCGTGATGACGGCGAACCCCGCCTCGACGAGCGCCTTGCCGATCCGTACGCCCGCCTCGTAGTCCGGTCCGCCCACCGGGGTACGGGCCGAACCGAAGACGCTGATGGCACTGGGAAGTTCCGCCAGCGCGCCGAATCCCTCCACGAACTCGGACTGGATCCGCATGACCCGCCAGGGGTCGGTGTGGACCCACTCCGAGTCGCCCTCCGAATCCAGCAGCCGCTGATCGGTCGTGCCCGGCTGGACCTGGTCCCTGCGGCGCAGCACCGGGCCCAGTCGCTGTTCCTCGGGCTTCACCGCACCCTCGGGAATCTGCGCGCCCTCGGGGATCCGTGCGTCCTCCGGGTTGCCCATGACCTGCTCCCTCCGCCGACCTGCGATGTGCGTGTGTCGGTCAAGCCTAGATCGGCGAAGGTTACGCGCAGGGGAATGCCGTGGGTCAGCTGCTGAGCCAGGAGCGGAGGCGCTCCTCGCAGTGCGTGATCCTTTCGACCTTTACATGCTCGTCCCGCTTGTGTGCGAACAGCGGGTCGCCCGGTCCGTAGTTCACCGCCGGGATGCCCAGGGAGCCGAACCGGGACACGTCGGTCCAGCCGAACTTGGGCCGCGCGACGCCGCCGACCGCGTCCATGAACGCCTTGGCGGCAGGGTGCGAGAGGCCGGGCATCGCGGCGCCCGTGTGGTCGTCCACGACGAACTCGGCCACACCACAGTCCGCGAAGACCTCCTGGACGTGCGCCTCGGCCTGCTCGGCCGTGATGTCCGGGGCGTAGCGGTAGTTGACGACCACGGTGCAGGCGTCCGGGATGACGTTGGTGGCGACGCCGCCCTCGATGCCCACGGCGTTGAGGCCTTCGCGGTACTCGAGGCCGTCGATGACCGGGCGGCGCGGCTCGTACGCGGCCAGCTTGGCCAGCGCGGGGGCGGCGGCGTGGACCGCGTTGGACCCCATCCAGCCGCGTGCGGAGTGCGAGCGCTCACCCTCGAAGCGCAGATGGACACGGAGCGTGCCCTGGCAGCCGCCCTCCACCTCGCCGTTGGAGCCCTCCAGGAGCACGGCGAAGTCCGCGTCGAGCCACTCGGGGTGCGCCTCGGCCACGTGCCCGAGGCCGTTGAGGTGGGCGGCGACCTCTTCGTTGTCGTAGAAGATGAACGTGAGGTCGCGGTTGGGGTCGGGCACCGTCGCCGCGATGCGCAGCTGGACGGCGACGCCCGACTTCATGTCGGAGGTGCCGCAGCCCCACAGCACCCCGTCGTCGTCGAGCCTGGACGGCACGTTGTCCGCGATCGGGACGGTGTCGATGTGCCCCGCCAGCACGACACGCTCGGCACGGCCCAGCTGCGTCCTGGCCACGATGTTGTTGCCGTGGCGGTCGACGGTCAGGTGTGGCAGCGGGCGCAGGGCCGCCTCGATGGCGTCGGCGAGGTCCTTCTCCTGCCCGCTGACCGACGGGAAGTCGACCAGCCGGGCGGTGAGCTCCGGGCCGTCCAGGGCGAGGTCAAGCGTGTGTCCATCCATGGCCACGAGCGTAACGACCTGGTGCGCGACCCGCGTCCCGGCCCCGTTCCTGCCCTCCCGTCCACGGCCGGCGCCGCGCGGGGTGCCGGCCTGGGCCGAATGCGGCTCGCTCAACAGTGCGCCCCGTCACCCGTACGGGTCGTTCGGCATCCATCGCACGCCCGCTTCCACCACCGCTCCCCCCGGCCCCGCGGCACGGAAGGATTCCCTTGCGTACGGCCCGAAGTGACGGTTCATCAGGTGCCGGCCGAATGCACTGTTCACCCGGGTTCCTCCGTTGCGGATTATCCGACGCATTACCTAGTCTTTACCTTGACGCCCCGCAACCTTCCCCGCCCCCGGACCGGTTGTTCAGTGCGTCCGATCACCGGACAGACGGATTCCACATCCGCCGAGAACCCGTTGACGTCCCGCCGAAGGAGCATCATGTCCCTCCCCCTGACCCGCCGGATCGCCCGTGCCGCGCTGCTGATCGCCGCTGCGGCCCCCGTGGTCGGCGCGGCCGGCGCCGCCGGTGCCGCGGGACTCCCGCAGACCCCCGCGCTCGGCGGCCTCACCTCGCTCGACGGTGCCGGACTCAGCAGCACGCTGGACTCCACGTCGAAGCAGGGCTCCCAGGTGGCGAACGAGACCGGCGGCAAGGTCGTCGGCACGGCCCTTCCCGCCGCCGGCCAGACCCTGGAGAAGGCCGGCACCCTGGCCGACGGCGAGCTGACCGACGACACCCTCCCCACCAAGGGCCTGCCCCTCGGCTGATCCACGCCGGAACACGCGCCACGTGCGCGCGAAGGGGGCCTCGGGAGTGCGCACTCCCGAGGCCCCCCAGGCGCCCCCCCCCGGGGGGGGTTGGTTGAGAAAGGGAGAGCACACCGCTGAACACCCCGCCAAAACAAAAAAAAG